>DAINPX010000095.1:0-9604 GCA_036743235.1 Melioribacteraceae bacterium | reverse complement strand
TTTCTTAAATCTGATGTATCCGGCATATATAATTCCTCTTTTTTACTACTAATAAATTTTATTCTTTTACAAGAAATGAATATTTATCAATTTCTCTCATTACGTCTGAAGTTTTATATTCTTCTTTAATTTTTTCGATTAATTCTTTTGCTTCAGTGTTCTTTTTAACTTTTGTATAATTAGAAACTGCCAACAATAAATACTGAGGGTTAGAAGCATTTTCTTTAGAAACAAGCGCAGCTTCTTTATATTTATCTGCAGCTTTTTCAAACTCTTTTTTGTATTCATAATAACCGGCAATTCCGGCAATAGCGGTTGCTTTATATATAGGGCTATCACCCGAAAAATCGTCAAAGTACTCGTATGCCTTGTCTATTTTGCCTAAATATAAATAAGAATTACCTAAATATACTTTAGCTATTTCGCCATTTTCGGTACTTCCGTAGGATTCAACAATTTGCTTTAATCCTAAAACATTAGTTCCCTTTTTACCGTCAATTGCCTCTTGATAATTACCCATTTCATAAATACTTACTACTCTGGAAAGTTCTAATGCAGCCTTTTCGTTATCGTTTTTTAATTTTACCGAATAAAGGTAAACCAATACAGCCAATACAATTACCGAACCGCCAATTATTAAAATCGGTTTCATATTGTTTTCAAAATATTGAACAGCTTTGTAATAAAAAGTTACTAAATTATCTTCTTTAAGCTGCTTTTTCGTAATTTTTTTCTTCTGTGCTAACAAGCTAACTCCGCTAATTTATTAAAAACATTAGTTGAAAAAATTTTAAACTTTAATTTAATAAAAATTCTTATTGTATCCTAATATGATTTGAAAATACCCAGGCTTTATTATCTTTATGAATTTCAGTTCTATATATACCTTTTTCTTTAACTATAAAGTCAGCATCAATATTATCAACTTCGGCAAACACTTTTCCGTCTTTAATCAGTCTAATATTACAACTGTCATGCGGTAGTAATACTCTAAACTTAACCTTATCCTTAAGAGTAATAACATCCCCCATATGATAAATTTTACTTCCGTCTTCGGCAAAAAACTTAAATCCTTTTGCATCTCCGTGATAGTAGTTAGAAATAAAACATTTACCGTTTTTTAAAGCATCAAAAATAATTCTTTTTGTAGAATTAAAATCGTTTGGATCATGCTTAATTTTTCTTTCCGTCAAAATATGCGTTCTTATCGATTTAAACAAAACTTTATAGGGAAAAACTTCAACTTCAAAAAAGCCAAGCAAATTAAGTTTATGCGCATGAGCATCAACACCTCCAATAGCAACAACTTTACGTTCTAATGATAATTCATCCCATTTTGCCAAGGCATCACTATTTGGTGAAATTATCGATCTTAAAGGATGAATAAAATAATTATATTTATTTTCTTCGGTCAATCCTTCCATCCACTCAGACATATGATTCCATATCTCAATTCCAGTAAATTCGGTAATTGACCAATCGATCCAGGGATAAGGGGGATGCTCTTTCATGGAATTCCTTTTTTCAAATGGATGAGCTAAAAAACCGATACCTCCGGCTTCTTTAACTTTGTTCACATATTCTTTTGCAGGAATTCGTGTTGAAAAAACTTCATTTATACCAAATGCCAAATAGTGGTTCTTATTCTCTCTGTCATTTATTTCGGTACCAACCAAAACTGCAACATTATTATACCAACCTTCGTATCCTTCATGCATAGCCCTTAATGTATTATGGTCAGTAATAATTATATAATCTAAACCGACTTCGTCGGCGGCTTGGGCAATTTCATTAATTGTGCCTGTACCGTCCGAAAAAATCGAATGAATATGGAGTGCTCCGACATATTCAAACATTTGTTATATCAGCTATATTAATTGTTAATCAATTTCATATAATCGTGAATACTCTGTAGTCTGCTCTTTTATTGTATCACTAAGTTTTTTCATTAAAAGCTCGACTCTTTCGTTCTGTACATCATCCCAATTTTCATAGGCATCTTCACTTTCAAAAAAATAAATTTCTTCAAATGTATTTTTTTTACTTTGATGTTCAAAAACCTTATAGTCACTAATTACTTCCGATTTAATAAGATTTTTTAATTCTTTCATAATCGTTAAGTATTCGTTTTTCTTTTCGGGTTTAATTTCGTATTTAATCGAAAAAATTACTTTTCCCATTACTTCCTCTATTTTATATATAAATTATTCCGCTAAATATTTCTTTAGCCGGACCTACTAAAGCTATATTATTAAATGAATTATTTTCTTTCTTAAATTCTACCGTAAGCTCGTCATTCCCCCTTGTTATTAACTTGATAGGAGATTGCATTCCATAAGTTACACTACAAATTAATGCAGATGCAACCGAACCTGTTCCGCAAGCCAGTGTTTCCGCTTCTACTCCTCTTTCATAAGTTCGTATATAAATTACGTCCTCATTTATCTCAATAAAATTAACATTTGTTCCTTTTGGCTCAAATAATTTATGATACCTTAACATTTTGCCGTATTCATATACCGGAAATTCATTAAATTTTATTTTCCCCTCTTTTACATCACTGAATTCATTAATATTAATAATTAGATGAGGGCTTCCGGTATTAATAAATGCTGCATTTATCAAATTATCCGATATCTCAATTTTTAAATTTTCTTTAAAATCAGTTGGATCTTGTAAATAAAATTTAACATTACCGTTTTCAAAGACTTCTCCGGTATATAATTTATCACCACATAAAAATTGTGTATTAAATCCGTCAAATTTTTTACTTAAAAATGCATACTTAATAGCACATCGCGACCCGTTACCGCATAAACTACCTAAAGAACCATCTGCGTTATAATAATATAATTCAAAATCGGCAGTATTACTTTCGGTAATAAATAAAATACCGTCTGCTCCAACTCCGTTCCGTCTGTCACATATTTTTTGTATAACTTCCGAAGTTAAATTAATTCCGCAATTTATACTTTGGTCAATTAACACAAAGTCGTTTCCGGCGCCGCTATATTTCTTAAATTTTAATTCCACTTTATTCAATTTATTTTAAATTTAAACTTTATTATAAAAAAAAAATTTACTCAATTAAAACTATTTTTAATTAAAAAAGCATTAATTGTTAAAAAAAACACTTTTTATTAATAATCATCTTCTTCATCGTAATAATAATCGTCTTCTTCACCCAAATCGAAATCATCTCCTATTTCATCTGGAGCAGGTTCTTCATCAAATCCGCCACCTGTATAATCTTCGTCTTTCTCGTCATTTTTGAAGTAAGAGTTTGTTGTATATTCTCTAAAATAGTCTCCTTCTATTCCGCCTAATTTATCCATTACCCTATCAAGGGTTTCATTAATTAAATCCGCTTTCATTTCTTCGGTATTAATTGAATCGCTAAGTGCAAATTTCTCAATACCTGTTGCAGATTCAGACCATAATGTTTTTAGCTCATCTACATTTAAGTCATTCAACCTATTGCTTATTTTATTTTCAATTAAAGCCAAATCTTCTTGTTTCCATGCCCCTTCATCATTCAACCTTTCCGTAAAAAAATCCCATAAACTTTCATTTCCCCCATTTTTTTTATCCTTTTGCATATCTGTTACAACTTTTGATACTAGTTTTTTAATACTTAAATCCACTTTTACACCTTACTACTTAATATTTTTTTATTTTAATGCATTAATAAAAAGTTTTTTTTTAATATTTCAAAAGCATTTATTTTATTTTCTAATAATTTTTATCTTGTTTTTTTTTATTGTTTTAATAATAATATTGTTTCAAAAAAAAACTAATATTTTTTTATAAATTCTATATCGTCTGTCTTACTTTCAAAAGGGATATTAAGTTTATAAATATTACCTTCTTTATCAATCTCAAAATTAATTATCATATTACCAAAAACATAAGATTCATTTGCTTCAAAGTTATTATAAGTAATATGTTTTAAGGGTATTGTAAATTTATTATAATTTAAATATAAATTTTCGTTCTTTTCTGTAATAGTAACTTTTCCATAAGGAAGATTATAGTAATCTCCCAAATAACTAATTAATTTATGTGTTGTGGGTTTTTTATCAATTATCTCTTTATTTGTTAAGTCATTTGCCTTAATTTTTTCATTGAGAAATCGATTAGACCAATCTGTTAAATCATATCTGTTTAAAATATCATAAATCATATATGTAACCGAAGTAGTGAAGTTTGCAGCTTCATCCAAATTGGCAATAATTATTATCCCTAATTTTTTATCGGGCATAAAAGATGTAAGCGTAGAAACTCCGTCTAAGGCACCGGCATGTCGTAAAATCTTATTCCCTTTATAGCACGAAACATACCAACCTAAGGCATAACTGGAATAAAATAATTCAGGATAAGCTATGGGTGAATGAACAGTCATTACCGGTTTGTGTAAAAATTGTATTTCCGCTTCCGATATAATTTGTTTCCCTTTAAATTTTCCATTATTAATATTCATTATCAACCAGTTTGACATGTCCAAAACAGTTGAGTTTATTGAACCGGCTCCACCAATATTATCCGCATCCAGCATTTCAATTTTAATTGGTTTATTATCCTTTAACAAATATCTTGAAGAATTGTTTTCATTTTGTATAACATCTTTAATTAAAAATGATGAATTTGTCATTTCCAAAGGAGTAAAGATGTTTTCTTGGATAAAGTTCTCCCAAGTTGTTCCGGAAATCTTCTCTACTAATTCTCCCGCAGCAATATACATCAAATTGTTATATTGAAAGTAAGATCTAAACGATTTTGATGGTTTTAAGTATTTCACTAAACTGATTAATTCTTTCCTAGTTTTTCCGCTATTATACCACAACATATCATTTGCAGGATATCCTGAACGATGAGTAACAAGATCTAATGGGGTAATATTTGCAGTAATATAAGGATCGCTTAAAATAAACTCGTGATAATAATTATTAACCGGAGTAAACCAATCCATTTTATTTTGTTGGTTAAGTAATCCTAATGCAAAACATGTAATCGCTTTGGTGCAAGATGCTATTCCGTAAATAGTATTACTATTTGCTTTAATTTTATTTTCAAAGTCTGCATAACCATATCCTTTAGAAAAAAGAACTGTACTATCTTTTACAATGGCTATCGAACAGCCAGGAATATTCCAAACTTTCATCAAACTATCAATTTGAGCATTAAAAATAATCTCATTTATTACCTGAGCATTTGCAGATGAAATATATACAAAAACAAAACAACAGCACAAAATTTTCTTAATATTCATTATTACACCTATAATTTAGAAATTATTATCAAACTATTCATTAAAATATAATAAATATTATTATTTTAAAGTAATAAATATTTTAATATAAACTACTATGGAAAAGACTGAAATATTTAATAATTTAGCCTTATGTATTCAGAGGGGTAAAATTGATATTAATTCAAAACATCCTGCAGATTACAAAACAAACCGGGGGCAGTAGAATATACGCAAATGGCTTTGGATATGGGTATTGATGTTAACGAGATTCTTACATACGGCATGATTGCCGGTATGAATATAATTGGAGAACGTTTTAGCAAAGGAAAAGCATACATTCCTGATTTAATGATATCATCTAAAGCAATGACTGAAGCCAGTAAATTACTTAAACCGTTTTTTATAACCGGACAAGTAAAATACAAAGGGAGTTTTATAATAGGTACTGTAAAAGGAGACCACCACGATATAGGTAAAAACATTATTAAAATGGCGTTAGAAGGAAACGGTTATAATGTAATTGACTTGGGTTCAAATGTTTCTACTGAAAAGTTTATTGCCGCTATTGAAAACAACCCCAATACTCCTGTTGGTATGAGCGCTTTATTAACCACAACTATGCAAAATATGGCAATTTCTGTTAAAGCTATTAAGGAAATTTACCCTAATATAAAAATATTTATTGGTGGTGCCCCTGTTAATTCAAAGTTTTGTGATGAAATTGGTGCCGATGGATATTTTCCTTCTCCATACGAATTAATTAATACTTTAGACAAATTAAATGAACAATATTAAATATAATACACCTGTTTATTTTAATATACAACCGGATGACTTGACAGTTGATAAATATTTAATAACAAAATCCTCGGGTTATTCAATAGAAAACACGCCTGAGTTTTATTTTGAAGAGATTGAAAATCAACTGAGTATTGCCTTAAAAAATATTAAAATACATTGTGGATATGTAGTAATTAATCAAAAAGATTTTAGCCTTAATAAATCCGAATTTAATGTTTTTAATTGTTCATTTAATACAGGTAAAATTATTGCAAACCAATTAAAAAATAGTATTGGTGTTATTTTATTTGCGGCTACAGTTGGCACTTATTTTGATATTACTGTTACAAACGCATTTTTAGAAGGCGATTCTGTTAAAGGGTTAATTGTTGATACAATAGGAAGTGAATTGGTTGAAAATGTTGGAGAATTGTTGGAATTGTTTTTAAGAAAAGTATTTAAAAAGTATGATTATAATTTAACAAACAGATTAAGCCCGGGTTACTGTGAATGGAATGTGAACGAACAAAAAAAACTGTTTGAATTATTTCCTGATAATTTTTGCGGAATTAAACTTAATGATGACAATTTAATGATACCCTTAAAATCAATAAGCGGAATTATTGGTTACGGTAAAGATGTATTATCTGAAGATTATTCTTGTAATATTTGCGGAATGGAATTTTGTTACAAAAGAAATTTTTTACATAACTAATTATATGTTTTTAATTTATTAATTTTTTATTTAATTTGTATAATAATAACTATAAGGTATAAGTACATGAAAAAATATATTTTTATAACTTTTATATTAATTTCTTCAATTCTATATTCTCAAGAATTAGATTGTACCGTTAATGTAAATTACGAACAATTGGATAATGCCTCTAAAGAAAAAGTAGCAAATTTTGCTAATGAAGTTCAAAATTATATGAACACCTCAAAATTTTCCGGCGGTGAATGGAATTGGGATAAAATAAAATGTTCATTAAATATATTCTTTTCAGGTGCCAGTGAAGAAGTTAATTTTGCAGCTCAAGTTGTTATATCAAGTCAAAGAAAAATAGAAGGCACAAATAAATATACTTTAATTTTAACAATTATGGATAATATGTGGAAATTTAAGTATGAAAGAAATCAAGCCTTTTATTTTAACCAAACTTCCTTCGATCCCCTAACTTCTTTTTTAGACTATTATGCTTATATAATTTTAGGTTTTGATGCAGACAGCTACGAACCATTATCGGGGTCCACTTATTTTCAAAAAGCTTACGAAATTGCAATATTAGGATCATCGGGGCAATACTCCGAAGGTTATCAATTAGCTTCTACTTCTTATAACAAAAGAGGTTTAGTAGAAAACCTTTTAAATGCTCAGTATCAAACATTTAGACAAGATTTTTATAATTATCACTATAACGGACTTGACATATTTGAAAAGAAACCGGAAAAAGCTGTTACAAATATGGCAACTTTAATAAATAATTTATTTGAAATTAAAGATAAGGTGGATAGAAGAAGCCCTTTTTTAAAAGTATTTTTTGACTCAAAATATAATGAGATTATTGAGTATATGAAAAAATATCCGGATGCTAAAATTTTTGATAAACTAAAGTCTATTGATCCCGCGCATGTTACAAAATACAATGAGGCTATTAACAAATAGTTTCTGATAGATAGATTCATAAATAAAAAGTCCCTAAAATATATAGGGACTTTTTAATTTATTACTTAAATTAAATTTCTTTTTCGTAAATTCTATATTTTTTATAAAGAGTTCCCCTCATTGTTTCTGCCCCACGGTTCATCATTTCATTATCTTCTAATATCCAGCTGGCTTCTCCGTGATACCAATTATGTTTTGCCGCCGTTTCTAAAATATAATTATAAAAAGCTGCGTCTAATCCACGTTTCTGAAATTCTGGAACAATACCCAAAATAATTATTCTTACCCATTTAATTGCTTTTTTACCAAACAATAAATGGAATATACCCGTGGGAAAAAGTCTTCCGTTCATTTTTTTGAATACTGCATTATAATCGGGCAAAGCTAACGCAAATCCAACAACTTCTCCGTTAATTTCGCCAAAAACTACTAAATCTTTTTCAATTAAAGTTACTAAATCTTTTGCCAAAGCATCCATCTCAGAATCTGTTAAGGGTACAAACCCCCAATTTGGTTGCCAAGCCTTGTTATATACAATTTTAACTTTATCTACTTCAGCCTTAAAATCTTTCATATTAATCGGGCGTAATTTCATTCCGCTTCGTTGCATGGCTATATTTGCAACTCTTTTAATTTTATCATTTTTACTCATTTCTTCATTAGAAATATCATAAGCAAATAAATCTTTTGCTTTTTTAAAACCGTAATTTTCTAATAATTTTTGATAATAAGGAGGATTATACGGCATTAAAATTCGAGGATCATCATCAAAACCTTCAATTAATAGTCCGTTATCATCATTAACGGTAGGGTTATATGGTCCCCGCATAACATTAAAACCTTGTTCTATTAACCATTTTTTTGTAACTTCAAATAAAGCATTTACTGCTTCCTGATCTTCTAACACTTCAAAAAATCCCCAAAAACCGACTTTATCGTTATGTATTTCATTGTGCAAATCATTTTTGATAGCTGCAATTCGACCAACAATTTTATCACCTCGGTAGGCTAAAAATAATTGCATATCACCATGTTTAAAAAATGGATTTTTTTCTCTGCTTAAAATTTTATATCTATCCATTAATAAAGGAGGCACCCAATTATTATAGTCTTTATAAACTTCCCATTGAAATTTTACAAATTGTTTAATCCCTTTTTTATTGTCAACCTTTACAACCTTTATATCATTCATCTAATTCTCCGGTTAAAGCAATTTTTAAAATAAAAATCCCCCGTAAATTTCGGGGGATTTATTCAATCTATCAAATTAATCCTAATTCTTTACCGACTTTACTAAAAGTATTAATTATAAAATCAAGATGTTCATCTTCATGAGCTGACATATAAGACGTTCTCATCATTTGTCTTCCTTCCGGAACCCCCGGTGAAATAAACACGTTAACAAAAACACCTTCGTCAAATAATCTACGCCACATTGCAAAAGCAATGTCATCTCTACCCACAATAACAGGAACAATAGCTGTTCTGCTTTCAACAACATTAAACCCTAAAGAGCGCAATTCGGTTCTAACTTTGTTTGCATTGTTAATTAACTTTGTAACTCTTTCAGGTTCAGCTTCAAGAATATCAAGAGCAGCCAAAGCCGCAGCAACACTTGCAGGAGTTGGGGATGCACTAAAAATTAAAGCAGGAGAATGATGCTTTAAAAAGTCAATAACTTTAGCTTTACCTGTAACAAATCCACCTAATGAGGCAAATGTTTTACTGAACGTGCCCATTGTCATATCAACTTCAGCTACCTTATCAAATTCGCTTGCAGTTCCCCTTCCGCCTTTCCCTATTACACCTACAGAATGTGCATCGTCTATTAAAGTACGAGCATTATATTCTTTTGCTAATTCTAATAATCTAGGCAAATCAACTATTTCTCCGCCTGTACTAAATAC
>DAINPX010000094.1:0-9787 GCA_036743235.1 Melioribacteraceae bacterium | reverse complement strand
GATTTTGCCGTAAATCCACAAAACAATAGCGAGTATTATGTAGCGGTTGCAAGCGGTCATGTTTGGAAAACCACCAATCGCGGTACTACTTTTGACCCTGTTTTTGATAATTACGGAGCTTATTCAATTGGCTGTATTGTTATGGATCCAAATAATAATAATGTTGTATGGATTGGTACAGGCGAAAATAACCACCAAAGAGCATTAGGTTACGGAAACGGAGTATATAAAACTACCGATGGTGGAAAATCTTGGAAAAATATGGGATTAAAAGAAAGCCGTCAAATAGGGGATATTGTTATAGACCCAAGAAATAGTAATATTGTATTTGTTGCTGCCGAAGGTTCTGTTTGGGGACCGGGCGGTGAACGCGGTTTATATAAAACAACAGACGGGGGAAAAACATGGAATAAAGTGTTAAATATTAGCGAACATACCGGTGTTAATAATTTAATATTTGATCCAAGAAATCCCGATGTTATATATGCTACAACAGAACAAAGAAGACGCCATGTATTTACAAAAATTGGCGGAGGACCCGAAACGGCAGTTTATAAAAGTTATGATGCCGGACAAAATTGGGAAAAGATTATGACCGGTTTACCGGGGGTTGATTTAGGAGGTATGGGATTGGATATATCCCCTGTTAACCCTGACGTGCTTTATTTAATAGTTGAAGCAGCAGAAGGGAAAGGCGGATTTTTCCGATCAACAAATAGAGGAGCAACCTGGGATAAAGTGAGCGATTATACTTCATCAGGTCAATATTTTAACGAAATTTACTGTGATCCAAAAAATGTGGATGTAGTTTATTCGTTGGAAGTTGTTTCTAAAGTTACTTTTGACGGAGGAAGAACTTGGAAAAATTTAAGTTTTAAGGATAGACACGTTGATGACCACGCTTTATGGATAAATCCGCTTGATACCAAAAACTTTATTATAGGCGGAGACGGCGGAATTTACGAAACCTTTGATGGCGGAGAAACATTTGACTTTAAAGAAAATTTACCCGTTACACAATTTTATAGAGTTGCAACGGATAACAGTCTGCCATTTTATTATATTTACGGAGGAACTCAAGACAACAACAGTTTAGGCGGTCCTTCACAAACAATAAATAATGACGGAATTGTAAACAGCGACTGGATATTTACTAATGGAGGAGACGGTTTTTGGAGTGCAATTGACCCTGAAAACCCCGATATAGTCTATGCGGAATCACAATATGGTGGAATGGTTCGTTACGATAAAAAAAGCGGAGAAGCAATAGATATTAGACCCGAACCGCGAAAAGGAGAATTAACATATAAGTGGAATTGGGATACCCCATTGTTTATTAGTCATTTTAATAACAAAAGATTATATACTGCCGCCAATAAAGTATTTAGAAGTGATGACAGAGGCGAAACATGGCAAGTAATAAGTGATGATTTAACGGCAAAAATTGATAGAAATACTTGGAAAGTGATGGATAAGTATTGGAGCAAAGATGCAGTTGCAAAAGATAAATCAACTTCGTTATTCGGTACAATAATATCGCTGGCAGAATCAGCCGTAAAAGAAAATTTATTATATGCCGGTACGGATGATGGACTAATTCAAGTTACCGAAGATCAAAAAACTTGGAGAAAGATTGAAAAATTTCCGGGCATTCCCGAAAATACTTATGTAAGCGATATCTGTCCTTCAAAGTTTGATGAAAATATTGTTTTTGCCTCATTTAACAATACTTTACGCGATGATTTTAAGCCGTATTTACTTAAAAGCACGGATAAGGGAAAAACTTGGAAATCTATTGCGTCAAATTTGCCGAATAACGGGGCAATTCATACAATTGAGCAGGATTTTGTTAACCCTGATTTACTATTTGTTGGCACAGAGTTTAGCATGTTTACAAGTACGGACGGAGGAGAAAATTGGATTCCGCTAAAATCGGGTTTGCCGGATATACCGGTTAGAGATATCTCAATTCAAAAACGTGAAAATGATTTGGTTATTGCTACATTTGGACGCGGCTTTTATGTATTGGATAATTATTCTCCTTTACGCTACGTTAATAAACAATTATTGGATAAAGAAGCAGATATTTTACCTATTAAAGACGCTTTGATGTTTGTAAAAAGTTACTCGGGAGGTTCTTTCGGAACTACTTATTATATGGCGCCAAACCCCGATTTTGGAGCTGTTTTTACTTATTATATTAAAGATGTGCCGAAAACATTAAAACAAGAAAGAAAAGAAACCGAAAAAAAATTATTTAAAGAAAGCAAACCGATTCCTCAGCCTTCGGATAGTTTATTGTTTTTGGAAAAAGAAGAAATTGCACCATATTTAATTTTTACTGTTTATGACGAAAGTGGAAATGAAATAAGAAAAATAAATAGTGCTGCAAGTAAAGGAATAAATAGATTAGTATGGGATTTAACTTATCAAAGCTTATCACCTGTTGATAAAGTAGAAAAATATGACCCTATTGCAAAACAAAGAGGCAGCTTTTTGGTTATGCCGGGTAAGTATAAAGTTGGTTTAAGTATGGTTACACGTAACGGTATTAAAAAAATGGTTGAACCTGTTGAATTTAATACGGTAGCATTACGAAATACAACGTTACCGGCAAACGATAGAAAAGAATTAGTTAATTTCCAGAATAAATCTTACGAACTTGCACGTCAAATTTGGGGAGCAAATAAATTTATTGGTGAGTTAAATGGAAAATTAACTGTAATTAGGCAAGTGCTTTCTGTAACAGCTTTGGCAGACCAAAACTTAATTAAAAAAGCCGGCGATTTACATTTGGAATTAAAAGAAATTTCCAAAAAATTTGAGCGTCAGTCAGATAGCCCCAGTACAGAAGAAAATCCGCCATCACCGGTTACAATTAATGAACGTTTAAGTACGTTAATTTATACACATTGGCGTTCAACATCCAATATAACAAATAACGAAAAAAATGCATTTAACATTTTAAGTGAAGAATTTCCGCCATTATATAAAAGATTGGTACAAATTAATGAAAAAGATATAAAGGAATTGGAAATAGAACTTGAAAAAATTAAAGCACCATATACACCGGGTAGAGTATTGGAAGTAAAATAAAAATATTTTTATAGATTTGTATGCCCCTGTTAAGTTAAAACTTAGCAGGGGTTTTTATTTTTGGATTAGTATTATGATAAAAATTAAACAAAAATATTATAAAAATAGTTATATTTGCATTAAATAATGACTTGCCTTTAGCAAATATTATTGGTTAAATTTACATGTTAAAATAGAGGAAAAAATGTTTCGTAAAATAAATATAATATTATTAATTATTTTTATTGTGAATGTTGTTAATGCTCAGAATGTATATGAATTTTTAAGATTGGATACAAGTCCACGTGCTGCCGCAATGGCAGGTAGTTTTGTAGCCAATTTTGATGATCCTAATGTAATGTTTTATAACCCTGCCGGAATAGCAACTTTATCGGATAACCCGGTTTCGTTTTCATTTTTAAAGCATGTATTGGATATTAACTCTGCAAGTATTTCGGGATCTACACAATTTGAAGGATACGGAAGATTTTCGGCAGGTATTACGTATATTAATTACGGAACTTTTGATAAAGCAAATAGATATGGCGATAGAACCGGCGAGTTTGGTGCAAGCGATATAGCCTTTTTAGTGGGTTATGCCGGTAATTTAGACGAAAATTTTTATTATGGTGCCAACGTAAAATTTATTTATTCGGGTATTGATGATAAATCATCTACCGGTTTGGCAGTTGATTTAGGGTTGCAATATTTAATTCCCGATAAAAAGTGGAGTTTCGGTTTCTCGGTTCTAAATTTTGGCAAGCAGTTATCTTCTTATGTAGATACAAAAGAAGATTTACCGTTAGATGTAAGATTTGGCGTGATGAAAGAATTAGATAAAACTCCGTTTACATTTGCACTTACTTTTAATAGGCTTGCCGATAAATACGATAATATTTCCGAAAGATTTAAACAATTTGTTGTTGGTGCCGAAGTTAAAATAAGTAAACCATTAAAATTACGAATTGGTTACGACAACGAACGCAGAAAAGATTTAAAAATCGGTTCTTCGACCGGATTGGCAGGTGTTAGTTTGGGCTTTGGTTTAAATATAAGTGAATATAAGTTTGATTATTCTTTCTCTTCATACGGAGAAATTGGCGGTTTGCATAGAATCGGTATATCTACTTCTTTTCTCTAAGAATTAGATAAATAGATAACTTATGGATTTTTTTTTGAATTGATGGTAAAGAACGTTTTATTTAGTTTACCCAATTAATAGCTTTACCTATATGGACAGATTAAATTCCGGTTAAAAAAAAACCCCTTTAGGTAAGGGGTCGTAAAAGTAAAAATTACTATCGTTCACGCATTTGGGTGCCTTTAGAAGCTCTTCTTTTAGCTTTTATACGTTCCATGCGTTTTTCAACAGACGGCTTTGTAAAAGCGGTTCTTTTTTTGTATTCTTTTAATATTCCGCTTCTTTCATATTTTTTCTTGAATCTCTTCAACGCTCTGTCAATTGATTCGTTTTCTTGAACGACTATTCCTACCAAGTTTATCACCTGCCTTAAAAGTTTAAAAAATATCGTCTTTAAATTTAATATTATTTTTTAGATTTTGCAAGTTAATAATTTTGGGTTGGATTTATTTTGAAACGTAGCCGCGATTTTTTGCGTAATCGTATAATTGGGAGTATAACATTTTGCGTGCGCGGTGTAATCGGCTTCTTACAGTACCAACGGGGCAGTCCACAAAATCGGCAATTTCTTCGTAAGTAAAACCTTCCAGATCGTTTAAGATAATTACTGTTCTAAAATCTTCGGGTAACTTTTCTAAAGCTGTAGATATATCGTCATCCAGCAGTTGATTAAAAGCATCTTCTTCGTAATGTTTTGTTTTAATCTCGCTTTCGCTAATAGATTCGTAAAAATTTTGTATGTCGTCGTAATCTACTCGTGCCGGTCCTTTTACTCCTTTTCTAAACTCATTAATAAATGAGTTTTTTAGAATTCTGAACAGCCATCCTTTAATATTTGTACCCCGTTCAAATCTATCAAAAAACCGAAAAGCTTTTATTAATGTTTCCTGAACAAGGTCGTTAGCTTCATCACTATCGCCTGTCATCTGGAAAGCAAAATTATATAACGAGTTTGAATATGGTATTACCTCTCTTTCAAATTCGGCATAATCAATATTGCTTACATTATTAGATTTTTCGTCTGTTTCCTGATACATTAAAGTGTAAAATTATTTAAAAATAACTGAATTATAAATATAACTCTTTTTAATCAAAATATCATACAAAAAACCGTTTATAATCGTATATCTTGTCTTATTATTTTCTAAAATCACAAAATTTGCTGAATTTCCTAAACTTATTTCGGTAGGTGGCGTAAAATCCGGTAAAACAATGTTGATTGGGTACTTTGTAAATTGTAAATTTTTTGGTATGTTTTTTACCTTTATGTAACAATAACCCGAAGATAATAACTCTTCAAAATTTATATTTTCAAGTTCTTCAATTGTATCAAAAATAGTATCATATACTTTACCGGGTACTACCGTCATGCTGTCAAAACAGAATTCATCATTTCCAAAAAAAGTTGATAAGTCGCCAAACTCGACAATTGAGCTTTTAAAAAATGCTTTTTTGTTTTTATCGGTAATTTCGTTTCTGTTAATGCCTATATCTACCGTTAAAACTGAATCTGCTATTACCGTTTTTACGTTACGTAGTAACATATCAAACAACATATTACTGTTTTCGGGAATAGCGAAATAATCATCAATGCTATTATTGTTGTAATTATTTGTTGCTATTGAATGCAGAGCAGTAAGAATTGCAAGATAATTAAGTTTTCTAACAAATTGTTTTTCGTAATCATCTTTCCAGCCTCCGGATTCAATTAAAATTGAGCTTGTTCCCCACTTAACAAAGTTATCGCCAAATGCACGCGGTTCAAATTCGTCATCATATCTTCCTATATGCCCGGGTATAAATTTATTAAGTGCTTTATGCATATCAACTATTACTTTCATGCCGTTGCTTCTAACTTCGTTAATATCTTTATTAATATTATATGCAGGTAAAAGAACTGAAATAGTTGCGGTTTTAAAGGTATTACCGGCAGTATAAAGAGATCCTTGATCGTGCAAGTTAAAACCGAATTTTGGTTTAAGTTTTTTTTGTAATTTGTAAAGAATTTTAGATTCAGGATTAGTTCGGCGTAAAGCATCTCGGTTTAAATCTATTTTTGCGCGGTTGCGGCGTGTAAATTTTTCTGCTCCATCCGGGTTAACCATAGGAATAAAATGGATTGTAAGTTTATTTAATAACAACTCTTTTAATTCGGTAAATTGAGTTTTATTTTCAAAAAAATTAAATAAATCCAATAAAGCCATTGTTGCCGTGGCTTCGTCTCCGTGCATTTGAGACCATGCTAATACGGTAATATCTCCCTTACCAATAGTAAGTTTATTAATTGAACGCCCTTCAATAGATTTGCCGACTTGTTCAAATTTAAATATTTTATTATTAGCTTTTTCTTTTATTATGGGCAACAAATCGGAATGAGTAAAACGCTTTATAGTTATTCTGTTATCCTTAAAGTTATCGTAAGTATTATATAAATCATTAATCGGAAAACTTTGAGCATATACGTTACTTAAAATTAAAACAAATAATACAAAAAATATTGATTTTTTATCCATTTTTACGCTAAATTTAATTAAACAATTTTGATATATAATATAATAATAAATTAGGAAAAAAATATGTCCACAACAAAATTAAAGTTAGGTTATAAAATTCCTCAATTTAATTTAATGTCGGTTAACGGGGAATTTTACTCGAGTAATTCATTTATAGATAAAAAGATTTTAATTGTTGTATTCAGTTGTAATCACTGTCCTTATGTGCAAGCTTATGAAAATCGTTTAATAAAATTGCAAGATAAATTTAAAAATGATGTAGCAATTATTTCAATTAACAGCAACGATGAAATAGGATACCCCGAAGATAGTTATGAAGAGATGCAAAAACGTGCGAAAATAATGGGGTATAATTTCCCTTATTTACGAGATGAAAGTCAAGAAGTTGCAAAAAGTTTTGACGCCACGCATACGCCGGAAATATTTATATTTAATAAAGAACGGAAGTTAATTTTTCACGGTAAGATAGATGACAATTGGCAAAATGAAAATTTGGTAAAGCATAAATACTTGGAGAACGCAATAAGCGAATACTTAAACGGCGAAGAAATATCCGTTCCCGAAACATTTACAATCGGTTGTACAATAAAATGGAAGTGATCATTTTTGCTTCAAACTAAACTTTAGTGATATTTCCTATTTTACTCGATTCTTTAAAAATATTTGGGTTTAGTTTATAAAGAATATTGAAAAAACGATAAGAAAAATTTTTTTTATAAAAAACCGTCACCTATCAATTTTTTCTTGACAAATCCTTTTTTTTATCTTAATTTTAAACACGTGTTTAAAACATTTGTTTGAATTTTAAAATGAACGAAGAAAAAGAAGGTACAAAAGAAAAAATCCTGTACTCTACACTGCAAGTAATAGAGCATGAAGGAATTAACGCAGTAACTGTTAGAAAGATAGCCAATGTTGCCCAAGTAAACGTAGCAGCGGTTAATTATCATTTCGGAAGCAAAGAAGAATTGCTTGAAGAGGCAATGGAGTTTTCGTTGTTTAATGCTTTTAAAGATCCGCTGTTGGAAATTGAACAAAAAAAGTTGGATGTTAAAAACGCTGTTTACTTTTTACTGCACGATTGGTTTGAAGGGATGATAAAATATCCCGGAATATCAAAAGCTCAGTTATTTAAACCCTTTATAAGTAATAATTACGAATCCTTATTTGTTGTTAAGCTTAATTCTTTTTTAGAAAATTTTATTTCTAAACTTAAAGAAAACGGAGAGGCTTTTGACGAGCATAAATTTAGGCTAACAATTGTGCAAATAATTTCGGCAATAATTTTACCGGGAATAATGCCTGGCTTGTTTAGTAAGTTTTTTAAAACCGACTTAACAATAAAAGAAAATAGGGAAGAATATATTCAATTTTTGCTTGATAAATATTTATAATGGTTAATTAAATACTTAAATAAAAAAGAGGTGTTGTCTCTTTAATGGGAGAGTTATGCCCTTTTTAAAATAGGACGGAAAAAATGTTAAAATATTTTATGATTTTTGTAGTTTTATCAAATTTAATTGTTAACGCTAACGAAAAGCAGTTAACGGGTATAATAGAAGGTACTGTTTTAGATAAAGGAACCAAAATGCCTTTAATTGCGGCAAATATAATGATTGAAAACAGTACAATAGGTGCAACTACCGATATAGAAGGTAAATTTGTAATAAAAGGAGTTAAAGTTGGCAATTATAATTTAAAAATTAGTTACATCGGTTATCAACCGATAATTAAAACAGATGTTATTGTTAAATCCGGTAGAAGTACGGTTTTATTAATCGAATTACAATTGTCATCATTTCAAACGGATGAAGTTAATGTTAAGGCGGGTTATTTTAACGAAGTTGAATATCAAAGCGTTAACTCGGTAAATTTTTCTTACGAAGAAATTAGAAGATCGCCCGGTGCTGCCGGTGACGTTAGCCGTATTATGATGAGTTTACCAAGTGTTGCAAAAGTAAACGATCAATCCAACAGTTTAATAGTAAGAGGCGGAAGCCCTTTGGAAAACGCTTTTTATATTGATAATGTTGAGATACCCAATATTAATCACTTTCCTACTCAAGGAGCTTCGGGGGGACCAATAGGAGTATTGAACGTGGATTTTATAAACGATGTGAATTTTTTATCGGGCGGATTTGCAAGTACATACGGCGATAAATTATCCTCAGTTATGGATATAAAACTAAGAGAAGGAAATAGAGAAAATATAGAAGGACAGCTTGATTTGAACTTTATAGGATTTGGCGGAGTAATTGAAGGACCTTTAGGAAATAACGGAAGTTACATGGTTTCACTTAGAAGAAGCTATTTTGATTTATTGGTTAAGTCAATAGATATTGGAACTTCTATTCCTCCAAGTTATGGGGATTACCAATATAAAATTGTTTACAATTTAAATGAAAACAATAAACTTTGGTTAATTGGTGTTGTTAGTGACGACCATAATAATCCAACACAAAAAGCAGCAATTGAAGAAGATATGATTTATTATGGACCTCAAAAAATTTGGGTTCATACTAACGGTATTAATTGGCAAAGAATTTGGGGCAAAATAGGGTACTCCAATACTTCGGTATCTTTTACATCAAATTTGTTTGACGAAACTTTTTATGAAACAGGTTCGGGTCTGTTTTTAAGAAAAAACGACTCTTACGAAAATGAGTTAAAAATTAGAAATATTAATTATTTGAAATTATTTGATAACATCAGTTTAACTATTGGTGCAGATTATAAATGGTTAAAATCGAACTATAACAATTTATATGGTAGATATACAGATGCATTGGGTAATATTACTCCGGAAATTACACATAATGCAAGTTTTGACGAACATAAAATAAGCTTGTTTGAAGAGTTGAAATTAACACCGGTTAACCATATAGATTTGTCTTTTGGAGTAAGAGGGGATTATTTTACATATAATAAAAGAGTAGATATATCACCACGCGTTGCAGTTAAACTTAAATTAGACGAAATTTCATCAATAAAAGCTTTTGCGGGCGTTTTTTATCAAACTTTGCCAAGTATTTTGTTATCACAAAACGATAATAATAAA
>DAINPX010000093.1:0-9789 GCA_036743235.1 Melioribacteraceae bacterium | reverse complement strand
GGGAACAATATATGCCTTAGTCCTTTATACGGTTCATCAACCTTATAAGAACTTAACCAATTATTGTAACCATCTTCAATATTTTTATAATTAGATCCGGCTGCAATAATATACATTATCAATGCTTCGTTATAACCCTTCCAACCAAAATTACTTAGTTGTTTTTCGGGGTCCCATTCCATTGCTATTGTATTTTTGTGCTCTCCTTCTTTGTTAATACAAAAGAAATTCCAATTTACTTTGTTTGTTACCAAATCAGCCATTTTTCGTAATAATATTTCTTCCGAAGTATCTCTATCGAAATACTGAACGGCAAATCTAATACCTGCCAACAATAATCCCGTATCAATAGACGAAAGTTCGCTTTTCCACATTCTTTTACCGGTTTTCATGTCTAAAAAATGATAATAAAACCCCATATATCCGGTAGCACTGTCATTTTCGCTTTGTTCGCTATTTAATAAAAACTTTAATAAATTTACGGTTAATTTTATTGCAGTCTCTCTATCTATCCATTTATTTTCTACACCTACCGCCCAAACAGGAATGGCAAAACCAGTTGCCGCAATACTAGCCGGGCTATAATCGGTAGAACGATCTTTGACCAAACCGTTTTCAAAATTTATTTCGTTAATAAAATATAAAAACGTTTTGTATTGCAAGCTATCTAACATATTTTTTTCATCTTCCGTTAGTTTATAATTACTTGCAAAAACCGTAATACATGAAAACCAAAATATTAAAAGTATTTTTTTCATAATAATCCTTAAAATATTAAAAAAGAATCGGCGGCTGTTTTAAGAATAATTGTCAACCGCCGATTTATCTAGGGGAGGGGGTATATTAAAATTGAATTCCTATACTAAATCTATGCGTTTTTTCCAATCTTCCGTAATCCGCCCAAGCATAATCGAAATGAACATTATAACCGGGCATAAATTCGTAAATTGCTCCCGCACCAAATGTAAAACCGCCTTCACTATCTTCCAATAACAAATCTCGATATCCGGTTCTAAGCATAATAACACCAAACATATCCCATTCCAAACCGACATTAATTTTTTCGTAATTATCGTTTGGATGCACGGCATCTAATGCTAAAGTTACTTTATGTTGATTAGTTACTTGATAAGGTATAGCTAAACCGACTCTAAACAAAGTCGGTAACGAGTATTTATCAGTTCTTAACTCAGCCGGTAATTTATCGTTATCGCCGTTTATATCTGTATTGTGGTCATAATCAATAAAAAGATCTCGACCGTCATAACCTGCTCGTGGTCCAAAATTTGAAACACTTGCACCTAAAGTAACTCCACCTTCAACAATTTCGTACTGCACTCCAAAATTTAAACCAAATGTTGAAAGACTGCTATGCCAAATAGATTCATTAATATAATTAATTGATAACCCGACAGACACCCTATCGGTTAGCATTAATCCGTATCCTAACCCCAAAGCGAAGTTATTTACGGTATATTTTTCACCGGTACCGTGTTCAAATTCGACTGTTCTTACATCTATTTCGCCGGAGTTTAATGATGTAACTTGCAACATAAAACTGCCAACTCCTTCCAACTTTAAAGCACCTACGGCATAATTATAAGAAATATCTGCCAACCACTGGTTATTTGTAAATTGAACATCACTTCTTGGAATGCGTCCTAAAACAGCTGGGTTAAAAAACGTTAGAGATGCTTCACCGTTTAAGGCAACACCGGCATTTCCCATTGCTGCAGAACGTGAACTTGGCTCAATCTTCAAAAATTGTCCTATTGTTGTTCCTATTTTACTTTGTGCAATTACATTTAAATTTAAAAGCAGCACAAACGAACTTATTAATAACCATATATTTATTTTATTGTTTTTCATAGTCGCACCGCCTTATTTAATAATTGCAAATTTACCGATGAAAGTACCCGTATCGGAAGCATCCACATGAAAAATGTATAAACCGGGAGCTACTTCCATATTGTCTTTTGTACGTAAATCCCAACTTATAGTACCGTTTGTAATTGTGCCTTCGTGATATAAGGTATTAACCAATTCACCGTTTACGGTAAAAATTCTAACCACACAATTTGCCGGTAGTCCTCTAAATTCCATTTTACGCTCGCCTCGTCCGCTAACAGCATAACGTTGGGGTTCAAAACTAGCTGCACCAACATAAGGATTTGGAACTACATAAGGTTTTCCGTCAAATTCGTTTTTGGCATTTGTTTTATTAATAAACTGACCGGTTGTAGTAAACTGAAAAACATCGCTTGAAGAGTACGGTATATTTAATTTTAACTTATATACATCCCCCAAAGTTGCCGGAGAAAGAATATAATTATTTCCCCAACCTGTTGTATCCAGTTCTATTTTCCAAGTAGCTTTTAATACATTAGGTTGTGCCAAAGTATATGTTAATACTTCAATATACTCAGAAGGTGAATTTAAAGTACCCGAATTATCCAGATCCCTAAATCTAAATTTTAGCTTTTTATCGCCTGTAGTTGTTTTGGCAAATATCTTAAATTTGGATTGTTTTGCAGGTACGCCAACTGCAGCAACAGATGTATCAACTACAACATCCGAAAATTGAATTTCTAAATTTTCAGGGAAACCGAATCTGCGTAAAGTAATAGGAAAAGCTTCGGAATAACGTACTTTAAATTTTCCGTTGGTTTTACTTTCCAACGTAAATCCTGTATTTGCCGAATCGATTGAAATTTGTGAAGGAGTAGAAATAATAGGTAACAACCCCAATCCGACCTGTCCTATTCCTTTTCCGTCCAAATCGTTTCCGGTTTTATAAAGTGTATCTTTAGAAGTTTTATCAATAAGCGAATAACTTTGTGCTCTTACACTATCTTGATGGTTAACAAAACGAATTTCAAACAAGTGATTATCGGGAACAATATCAGGAATTTTAACTTCAATATTAACATTCCCAACTCCGGTTCCTTCAACTTTGGTAACATTATTTGCCGAAGCAGGAATATAGCCTAAAACAGGAGCATTGGGATAAACTTCGGCTACGTTTTTAGGTAAAATAATTCCGCCTCGTAAAGTTTGGCTAACGGTAATTGCATTTTCAGAAGGATAAATTTCTATCGAGTCAACCCCTCTATCAAAAGCAGTAATGGCATAAAAATATCGTTGCCCGTTAATTACCGTAGTATCTTTAAATGAATGTGTTAAACCCGAATTATTACCAAAATAATATGCAACACCTTCAACGGTTGTTCTGCTAAATCCTTCAACATCATTAATTAAGTCGAATTGTGCCAAAGGTTTACCGTGACCGATAGGACCCGAACCGGTTGCTGTATATATAACTTGCGGATCTAAAAATGCAGGGTCGGTACTTCTGTAAATTCTATACCCTTCAAAATCGTTATTGCTTGTTATAGGGTCGTAAGCACTTTCGGCAGCGTCATCCCAAGTTAACATTACATAACCGTCACCCGCAAATGCTTTTAATGTAGGCATTGGTGGAGGAACGGCAAATTGATAGTTTGCTTTATATATTTGTTGTACTACTTTTGTTGTTGTTTTTAACTCTCTTAAATCTTGACCAAAACCCAAAGCCAAACTAAATCGTTCCGTTTTACCTGCTTCAAGTTTAAAAGGACCCGAAGCAAATAAAAATCCGATGTTATAATTCATTACCAAAGGAACATCAAAAGAACTATCGGGATTGGCAAAATTATTATATAATCTTTTTGGCCATTCTTTACCGTCATCAAAAAATACGATATTATCAACTTGAGTAGTCGGAGCACCTGTTCCTGCTTTAATTCTATTCATTTTAAATCCGGTTAAACCGATTTGATCCGATTCGTCAATATCCGTTCTATCAAAATTCGGCTCTCCGTAAGTAGGTTTACCGTCTCTTTCTCCGGTATCGTTTGTTCCAAAAATTCCGTCTGCACCGGTATCGTGAAACTCGGCAACCCAATCCATATCTTCATCACCTGTCCACCATATACCAACTTTGTATGCCGGCATATTAGTTACTTTATTATAAAACTGTTCAAACTTGGTTACTTCATAATTTGATTGTAAATAATTTAATATTGCTTGCTGCCCTGCAATTAACTCGCCGGCACCCCCGTCACGTTTTTCATCGGTAATACCGTCTTCGTCATTATCTTTAAAGTCGGAAGAATTACCGGGAGTTTCCATATAAGAATAACCTAAATAACCTGTATTTCCTATAGCACCGTGACCGTTTTTATCCCACGTATAAACTAAATTTAACCCGGCGGATTTATCAAAAAACGCATTATCATCATCCGATTCGGCAATGCCGTCTTGCCCAATACTGCTACCGCCAACACCGCTATCCATATATAATCCGAAGACTATATTGTTATCGTAAGTGGTAGTACCTTCGTTGGCAATATCATAATGAAAAAATATTACATTGCTTGCCTGTGGATTAGACCATTGAAAACCTCTTTGTTCTATTTTTAACCCTAAACCGCGTCTGGTAACATCTCTAACATCAGGGTTAAAATTTGGCCAAGCATCATAAAAATCATCATCATAAACAACAAAACTTTCTTGGTCTGCTCCGGCGTGTTTACCAAAGTAGCCGTTCCAACTTCCGCTCCAACCCGGATCGTCAATATCGCTCAATTTATCTATCCATTGATCGGGCCAAGTTCTTGGGTCGTTACTCATTGCTACGGAACGTCCTTTGTTAATTAACGGATCTGCCTGAAAATACCCGGGTCTTGGTTCAAACCGCATAACTCTATTATAAAAGGGGGATGTGCCTTGTCTTTCACGATACCCTGTTTCCATAATGTAAGCCGGGGTTCCGGTTGATTGCGTAACTTTTGCCAATACAAACGGAGTAGTTCCGTCACTGTAATTTTCTCCACTCCCTTTTGGTACTTCAACCGAATGGAAAACGCTTAAATCTACTCGTAATGGGTCTGATGGGTAATCGCCAACCATACCGTAGTTGTAAAACATAGTTCTAATTCTGTTGGCATCATGTGTTCCTTGTCTTTCAGCGTCCAAACGTCCTCTTAATTCCGGAGGCACAACAGGCAATAACGATTGAGCAACAAGCATATTACTTAAAACAAAAAAGCCTAACAGAAATAATTTAATTTTTTTAATTTTTCTATTCATAATTAGTTACTCCTAATAGAAATACCGAATTCAATTCTTCTCGGCTCGTAGTATCTGGATGGATTTGTTAACTGAACACGATTTGCAGAAGGAGTTAAAGAATAATCAGGGCTACCGGTTGAAGGGAAAACAAATCCGTTAACATATCGTGTATTTAACAAATTAAATACGCGAGCAAAAACACTTAAATTTAAACCTGCTATTTCAAAATATTTTTCACCGCGTAAATCAATTAGTACATAACTATCTTTAACGCCGCTATTTGTTTCTAAATCAGCACCAAAGGCTGTAGTACCTATTTCGGGTGTGTAAGGTTGTCCGCTTCCAAAACGAATAATAGCACCCAACGAGTAATTTTTATGCTCATACCAAATAGCAGTAAAATTTAATGTATGTCTTTGATCCCAAGAAAAAGGGATATCACGGGGTCTGCTATCTTTTCCGCTGGCAGCACGGTTGGCAGTTTCTTGCGGGTCGGAAGAATTACCGTTTGCAAATTGCATTGTATAATCTAATGTTAAACTTAAAGGTGATAAATCCCTATGGTTTAGCGAAACCGTAAACCCCGAAACACTGCCAAAATCAACATTGGTAAATCTTGCGTAATCGGCGGCAGCATATGTGCTTACAAATTCTACACCCAATAAATCGCGAATATCTTTATAAAAGAACGATAATTCGGCACCAAAATAACTTGATATAGCTTGTTTGTAACCAAATTCGTACTGAATTGTTTTTTCGGGCTTTAAATTGGGGTTACCCATTACTCCATAACTTATTCCACCTGCCTGCAAATTTTCAAGCACGGTATAATCGGCATTACTGTATAATTGGCCTAAACCGGGCATTTGATAAAAGTGACCGTAAGAAAAGTAAACCGATGATGTTTCGGTTAAAGGAAAGCTAAACCCCAAGCGAGGTGCCAACGCTGTTTTTATTGAAGTACTAACCAATTCAGATTTCGGTGCACCTGATATAGCATTTGCCGGGTTTTGTAAATCGGAAGGAACGGTTGTATTTGCATCAAAAAACTCAAATCTAACGCCTCCGCGTATTACAAAATCTCCCCATTCCATTCTATCTTGTATATACGATGAAAATTGAATAGGATTATATTCAATTACACGACTAATATTTTCTCGCGGTTGTAAGGTCTGCACACCGTCAACGGTTGTTTGTACCAAAACACCGGGAGAGCCAAAAGACATTTTATTATATTGTCCTTCAAAACCCAGTTCAATTAAATCTCTTCGGGTAACTTGATAATTAAAATCTCCTTTATAAACAAGTGCGTTAGTTTTTTGAACCCATCTGCCTAAATCTACCCCTTGAACTATTGCTCCGTCTTCGTAATTTGCATCGCCTTTCGGTGTTCCTGCAGCAATATATCTATTATCATATACACTTTCATACTTATAATCTTTATAATCAAAATAATTTTGTCTAAAATTCAATTTATAAAACATTTGTTCATTTATTGAGTGAGTAAACCCTAAACCATGAGTAAAAGATAACGTTGTATTTTCTTTTATACCGTCAGGATTTAATCTATACGAATGGTCATAGTTTTTACGTTTATTTTGATTTAAAGTTACCTGATAATTAAACTGCATTCCGCTTAAAGAATTATTGGTAATTTTAAATTGACCCGACCATTCCGACCAATTAGACATAGAAATTTTTTTGTTATCACCCGTTGGGTTAAATACCCTTGTCTCAAAATTATTGATATCCGTTGGGTTAAATCGTCTGGTTCCAAATAACCAACCTTCGTTGCTATATCTTCTACCGCTAATAAAGAATGTAGTTTGCGGTAAATAAGTAGGACCGCTTACCGTTATTTGGTAGTTTTGTATTCCCACCGGATTAAAATCATTATTATTAGGATATCTTGAAGTTTCGGTTGTATAATAATCTCCAAAGTAAGACTCGGCATATACTTCAAATTTATCGCTTCCCGATTTTAGAATAGCATTTACAACTCCGCTCATTGCTTGACCGTATTTGGCATCAAAAGTACCGCTAATAACCTGCACTTCTTGTAAAACGGATCGGTCAAGCTCTAATGAAGATGAATTGTTATAAGGGTTATTAACCGTAACACCATCAACCTGAAACTGAACTTCTCCAATACGTCCTCCCCTAAAGTGCCCGTCAACCACACCCGCTTGTAAATTTACAATTTCATTTAATCCTTGAACAGGTAAATTTTCAATTTCTTCTTTGCCCACTGAAGAAACCGAGCTTGTTTGACCAAACTCTACAATCGGCTTTTTTGCAACAACAACAACCTCATCTCCTTTAATTACTTCAGATGATAAAACTACATCTAATTTTGTTGTTTGATCTGCATTTATTTTAACTTTTTGAATAACTTTGGATTGATACCCTATATATTGCACTCTTACATTATAATATCCGGCTCTAATATTAAGTATTGCATAATATCCTTCCATATCTGTTGCAGCACCCATTGTTGTACCTTCCAAAATTATATTTGCTGCAATTAACGGGTTTCCGTCTTCATCCTGCACTCTTCCGGCAAGTTTACCGCTTGTTTGAGCCGATAAAACACCTAAAGTGCAAAATTGAATAATTAATATTAATAAAAACGGCTTTATTTTATTAGTATAAAGTGTAGGCACGTTTACCTCACATAAAATTTTATATTATTTAAGAAAATGAGAAAATCGAAAAATAAAACTTTCCCCAATTGCGTGGGGCAATAGGGGAAAGCACATAACCTATCATCTATTTCATCAAAAGGATTTTTCCGATATTGCTTGTATATTCCTTTGAACCGTTAAATTTGATTTGATAAAAATAAACACCGCTGGATAAACCGGCTGCGTTAAATCTATATTCATTACTTCCTGCCGAAATTGAACTTAATTCAACAGTTTTTACCAATTGACCTAATGTATTATAAAATACTATATTAGCATTACCTGTTTCGG
The DNA here is from genome assembly GCA_036743235.1 of Melioribacteraceae bacterium. GTDB lineage: Bacteria > Bacteroidota > Ignavibacteria > Ignavibacteriales > Melioribacteraceae > JAEXOD01. Next base: position 1,702 of record DAINPX010000093.1, on the reverse strand, counting down.
GAACCGAGAATTTAATAGTGGTTGAAGGGTTAAAAGGATTTGGATAATTACCCATTAATTCAACACTTGTCGGTAATAATTTTACAGTATTTTCTTCTACTCCAACTAAAGTATTAGGATCTAAAACAGCCCAAGCAGTAGCGGGACCACCTGCGTGTTCTCTAAAAAACCAAACACGTGTTCCGTAATTATTTAATTGATCGTCAAACGAATCACCGTCAAATAATGCAAATCCTAAAAACATTAATTTATCGCCTAAATCGGCAGCATAACCCAATTTAGTTAAATCAATTTTCATTTCAATAAAATATCCTTCGTCAACATCCGAATTAACGTTAACGGTTGAAGCACCTTTTAAAGTATAAGACATTTTTGAATCGGAAGAATCTAATATAGCAGGTAAAGCATCGTAAGCTGCAAAAGAACCGTCCATGCTAAAATTTGCACGCAACAACTTAAATATCATTGTATTTTCAACGTTTTTAGCAACTCTATCGCCTAAAATTAAACCAAAACCGTCAACCTTATCGTAAACTTCGGTACCTTGAATAATTTGATCGCTTACATCTGCCGCTACATATAAATATTTATCTTTAAAAAAGAATTTAACTTTTGCATAAGCCGAATCTAAAATAGGAGGACGTGAACCGGAGGTTAATTCCGGTTGAAATTGACCACTCATAAAAGGACCAACTCCCGGGTAAGAATTGCGAATATTAGCATCGTTCCAAGCTATTTCATAAGTTAAAGCACCTTTCCATACTTCTTCGTTTAACTGACCATCAATTGTAGGGGCAGTAAAATTAGCTCCGTTCGGAATAATAATATCAGGTTGAATATCCGGTAATACTGCCGTATTAACTGTTACGTCCGGTCTGCAATAAATTCTACCAACGTTATTTGCATTTGTATTACCCCATGGGCTTTGCCAGTGAGTACGAGTTGTACTTATTTTCATTGGGTCGCCAGCAAATAAATAGTCGCAATCCCAAATACTAAAATTAAGTTCAACTACATCTCCCTCAGTTTTAGTAGCATCGTAACCTAAAACTCCTAAATCTACTACCATTTCGGTAAACCACCCTTTATCTTTTTCACCGTCATTAGACTTTCCGTCCATAAATGTAACTGCATCCCAAGCTTCAATTTGTGCAGGGGTTCTTCCGGCTCCTGTCCAATCGCCAAATTTACCAATAAAACGAGGAGGTCTTCCTACCCATGCTGTTGCAGTATCTGCCAAACCTTCTAACCACCAAGTGTAAAAATATTCACCAGCTGCAGCAGGTCTGCCGGTACCGGAAATGTCTTTTACAGACATTAAGATTCCATCCCAACGTGCCCAATCTCTTTTACCGCCTAAAGATGAATCGGGAATTATAAATCCCAAATATAATTTATTACCTTTAAATAAAAATTTAACAACCGCATCCGTAGGGTCGGTTATTGCATCAGGTTGAAATTCTTCTCTCCAACCGCTTGTGGGTAACCCTGCATCATATCCGTATTTAATTACCAAAGATTCGGCTTTAGCCCATTCCGGTTCATTAAAATGCCCGTCTAAAGTAATTGTGGCGTTGCCTATGTTACGTGCCCAAATTGCATCTTGTCTTTTAGCATACTGCCCCATTATGGTAGTTGCAACCAAAAAACCAAGAAGAATTAAGCTAACAAATTGTTTGTTGTGTCGTGTCATACTCTCTCC
>DAINPX010000092.1:0-9816 GCA_036743235.1 Melioribacteraceae bacterium | reverse complement strand
ATAAAAAATGATATAACAATAAAAATGTAACAAAGCATAAAATAAAAATAGTATAACTTTAATATATGGTTATTAGTGAAATAACTAAAAAAAAGAGTATATAAAAAATTACAGCTACAAAAAGCAAAACTACTATTAAATAATTTACGAAAGCTTCAAACAGTAGTAATTTATTACTAACTACAGAGACTAATGACCAGACAAAGAATTGGATACAAATAAATATAAAAAGACCAATTGTTTTGCCAATAAGAATATTGTTAAAATTAGTACTCGATATTAATAATTCTAATAGCTTAGATTCTTTTTCGGCAGCAAAACCTCGTAAAAATAAATTTGAAGAAATTAATATTGCAAAAATAAACAAAAATACTATGCCAAAATGAGATACTATTTTTTTGTGTAATATTTGGTCCGTTTTATCAACAAGATTAAAAGAAAAATTGATATTAGCAGAATAAAAACTATTAAAATAATTCTGAATTTTAATAATTTCATCTTTTTGCAGATCTGAAGAAAAAAATATATTAACATTTTTTCCTGATATTTCTAAATAAGCGACAAAATTATTATCTAATACATTTTTAATACTAAAATTTTTATTTTTATCTATATAATCAGACTTTTTGATTTTTACAAAAAATAATTCTAAATTATTTTCAGACTTATTAATAAAATTAGGGTTAGAATTATCGATTACAAATGCAATTGGATATATTTGTGTTTTGTGATTATCAAACGAGGAATGAATAAAATATATTGCAAAAAATAACAATAGCTGACTTATAAGAAATGAGATAAGAAAAGTTTTATGAAAAAACTTTTCTTTAAATTCCCATTTTGCAATTAAAAGAATAATTTTAATTTTAGATAACATAATTGTCAAAATAAACTAACCGTTAATTACGGCTAATTATTTTTTTACTAATCCGTCAAAAAAATCAATAATCTTTTTATTAAAATCATATTTAACTTTCTTTCCAATTTCATTAATACATCTCGATAAAGCTGCATCATATGAAACACTCCCTTCGCGTCCTTTAAAAGACGTAGTTAAAATTGTTTCGTTTGAAGAATTTATTAAATTAAGAAATAAAGTCCAAGAAACAAATTTTTCTTTTCTTTGTAAGTCCAATTTTTCATATGAAATATTACCGGTTACATTAATAATAGGATTTGAATTAATAACAAAACCTTTTGAATTAAATAATTCCTTAACAAAAGTACTTACTTTTTGATCATTATCATTTTCTATATTAACATTAAACGATATTTTTTTAGCAGCATCAATTGACTTTTTGTTTATATCGTTATAATCGTAATCTGTATCACTAAATTCTGAGAAATGAGGATTAATTATTTTTAGCTGCGATTTTAACATCTCATTGTCTAAAGCAAAAAATGATGAAGCACTTAAAGCGGCATAAGTAGTTAATATATCATTAGTAGAAGAAGCAAGACTAACAAAAAACTTAATCTTTTCAGTATTACTATTAATTTTATCGTTATAAATTTCAGCTGTTTCGAGACGTTCAATATAGGCAATAATAAAAACTCGCCCCAAATTATTAGTAAAAGTTTCACCAAATTTAACATTATAAAGTGTTTGCCCACCTGTAACATTAACTTTTTTAGTTACATTAGATTCATGTTGAAATCCTTCTTTATCGCCAAATAATTCATTATATTTATCAATTTGAGTATTATCTACTTTAATATCCGATTTGAAAATTAAAGCTAAATTGCTAAGGGCATTATTTTCTGCTGCTTTTCTGTTATCACCTTCACCAACAGCAGCAAGATAACTAATGTCAGGATACATTGCATTAGGGTTACTTATCCAAGCAGGTAAATTTTGAGCTTTAACAGATAATCCGAAAAAAATAAATAAGATTAAACAGTTGCAAAAAAACTTTTTCATGAAAAATCTCCATCTCTTAATTTAAATAGAATGTCCTAAACAAATTCAGGTTATTTTTAATAATTTCTTTATTACCAAAATCATCAACAAATAATAGATGATTATTTATATCATAGTATTTAACTTTTATGGAATAATTACCAGGTTTAACTAAAACCTCGTTAATTGAAACGGTTGAAGGGAAATACCGTGCTAACCGTAAATCTGCATTTTCCGTTGCATCTAATAGTGCTCCAGTCATAGCTCTAGTTAATGACCCCATTAAACCACCACCTGTTTGTTTATCTAATTCCTTATTTGTTGCTTCATTAATTATAGCTTTAATAACAGTTCGTGCAATCGATTTTAGATAAATAATCGGTTCTTTTATCTTATAAGTTTCCAAAGCAACATTTTCAATACTTTCAATAATTTTGAATTCGGAAACTTCTTTTCCGTCAAGTTCAATGGTAATTCTATTTACATTGGAATGTTTTTTCTCCATTCTTGGTAGTGATAATTTAAAATGTAAACCTTTATCAACACCGGGCCAATTTATTGCATCAAGTTGCTTTTTATCCTGTCCGTCTGAAGAATATATAATAATAATATCTTTATCGGTATGAACTACTAAATCATAAGCAAACTTTTCAGGACCTTTGCCAAATAAGCTAATAAAATTAATTGCTACCAAGGTATCAGGGACTAAAAATATACTATCAGTAATAGGATTTGAAAAGTTATAAAGTTCCGGCTGTAATGAAAAGGCTTCATCAATTTTGCCTTTATCAATTCTTGCTCCGTCAATATCATTTTCATTTCTATATAAAAGATAGCTTAAATATCTTCCTAGTGCGGAATTATGGAACTGACTAGTACCCGGTTTAATTTCAGCTTTATTATCTTTATTAGAGTTATACTCTTCAGTAATTTTGGCATATTTATCTTCAAGCAAAGTCAATTTTTCATTAATTCGTCTTATTTCAACAAAAGCTTCGTCTATTTTCTTTAAGCCTAAATAATTTAAACATTTAAATACATTTAAATAAATATCTTCGTAATCTTCACCAGAATAATCTAAAGCATTATCATTAAGTAAAAGAGATCCTGCTCCTTTTGAAATACTTTTTGTATAAAGATCATCAATAGCAAATTCTGCATTTTCGAACATTAAATTGCTGTTATTAAAATCACCCTGATAATGATATAGCAGTCCTAAATCGAGCCAATACAAGACTCTATCTTTTTCTCCGTAACTTAAATCTTTTGCTGCTACTAAAAAAGTAGCAGCAGTATCAAAAGATCGTTTATTAACAAATTTATCAATTTTTTCAAAATGGTCTTTATTGGTTTTCATGCTACCGCATGAAACTAAAAAAAACACTAAAAATAAAAGTAAAAATGGGAGAAAAAATTTATTAAATTTAATTAAATAAGACTTATTTACCATCTTGTACTCGATTTTTCAACAGTTTTTTTTATTTTTTTTGTATCCATCCAAACTTTTTCATTATTTTCAAGATTAATTAGTTCAAGATCCACTTGGTAAAATTTTACTTGCTGACCTTCAACCGCATCCATCTGGCTTTTTATACTACCCTTTAACATAAAATCTGCACCGGTTTCGTTAGCTAAATTTTTAGCAGTTTCTTCATTAGCAAAACTCTGTTGATCCAAACGTTCATCGCGTATTTCTTTTCTTTCATCTTTTGTTGCAACAAATTTAACCCTACCGCTATTAACAAGCTCTCGTTCTATATCTTTAATAAAAATTCCTGTTTCAACATGTTCTGAACTTAAATTTCTTACTGTACCAACAATTACTGCAGGTTTTCTACCGTTTTGCGATTGAAAATCTTCATCCCAAGGTCTTTCTAAAAGCCCTCTTATCATTTGTTCTGCTGTTAAGCGACTATCTGTATCATTCCAACGACCGCTTAAGTCAACAACTTCGTCTGTACCAATTCTTGTAACAGTTTTAGATGGACCACAACCTTGAAGAATTGTTAAAAAAATTACCGAAAATACTAATAATACTATTCTTCTTAACATATAAGACCTCCTAATTTTTGTTATTAGTTAATATTTAAATTTAAACTTTTATATAATATTATCCAAAATTATTTAATTTAATGAGCTTCTAACCAATTATTACCTATTCCAATTGAAGCTTTAATGGGAACGTCTAATAATAGAGCATTTTCCATCTTATCTTTTACAATTTCTTTTACAATTTCTATTTCAGTTTTTACTGTGTCAAAAATTAATTCATCATGTACTTGTAAAATCATTTTACTTTTTAAGTTTCTTAAATTAAACTCGTTAAAAATGTTTATCATTGCAATTTTTATCATATCGGCAGCTGTGCCTTGAATGGGCATATTAATTGCAACTCTTTCTTCAAATTGTCTTAGAGTTTTATTTTGACTATTAATATTTTTCAAATATCTTCTTCTTCCCAAAATCGTTTCAGAATAGCCATGCTGTTGAGCAAAAACTATCATATTCTCCATAAATAGTTTAACATTAGGAAATGTAATAAAATAATTATCAATAATTTCTTTTGCCTGACTTTGACTAATCTGCAATCTATTCTTCAATCCAAAAGCTCCTATTCCGTAAAGTATTCCGAAATTAACTTCTTTTGCTTTTCTCCTCATATCCGGACTGATTCTATCGGATGGCAAATTAAAAATCAATTCAGCAGTACGTGTATGAATATCGATATCGTTATTAAATGCAAACATCAAATTAGGATCTTTGCAGATACTAGCCATAATTCTAAGCTCAATTTGATTGTAATCAGCACATATCAATACATTATTAGGTTTTGGAATAAAAGCTTTTCTTATTTCTTTACCTAATTCTCCTCTAACAGGTATGTTTTGTAAATTTGGGTTTAGACTTGATAATCTACCTGTAGAAGCAACAGTTTGGTTGAATGTAGTATGTACACGTTTTGTTGTCGGATTCATTAATTTTGGCAACGCATCAACATAAGTTGATTTAAGTTTTGCAATTTCCCTATATTCAGACAACAAATCAATTATAGGGTGTTCTCCTCTAAGCTGCTCTAAGGATTGGGCATCAGTTGAAAATCCGGTTTTTGTTTTTCTTATTGGATTAAGTTTCAACTTATTAAACAATATTTGCTGTAATTGTTGTGTTGAGTTAATATTAAACTCTTCTCCGGCATTCAAATAAATTTTTTTTACTAAAGAATTTAATTCGTTTTCCATCAATTTACTAAGTTCAAATAAAGTAAACGCATTAATATTAACGCCCGTTTTTTCCATGTCTAATAAAACATGAATTAAAGGGAATTCTATTTTTTTTGCTATATATTCAGGTTTAGTATTTGCTAATCGGTTTTCAAGAATTTTATAAAGCCGAAAAGTAACATCTGCATCTTCACATGAGTAATTAGATAACAACTTTTGTTCAACTTCAAAAATTTTATCTGCAGATTTTTTATCTCCCAATAAAGAGGATAGGGGAATGGGAGAATAATAGATAGGTTCTACTTAAGTCATCCATATTGTGCTTTTGATCAGGATCTATTACATAAGAAGCCAACATTGTATCAAAATAAAGATTTACTACTTTTATGTTATATTTTTCAAGTACTCCGATATCAAATTTTGCATTTTGACAAACCTTTTTAATTCTTTCATTTTCAAAAATTGGTTTAAATAAATTTACAAAATCAGTTATTTCCAAACCTTTATAGTCAATATCCACAGAAAAAATATCATTCTGTTGATAAGGTGGTTTAATTGAAACATAATAAGCAAGATTAGGCTTAAAACAAAAAGAAACTCCTGCAATATTTAAATTAAATCTATCTAAAGAATCAGTTTCGGTATCAAAAACAAATAAATCGAAATCGCAAATATTTTCTGCCAATATCTTTGCTTCATCGTAATTTGAAATCAATTTATAAGTAACTTTATCTCTATCAAATACATCAAATCCCGAGAATTTATCTAATAATTCGTTTTTTTGAATTTGAATGTCTTTCTGATCACTTATATCTGTTGTTTTACCATAAATTTTTTCAACTTTTTTAGAAAGTGATTTTAGCTCTAATTCTTCAAATAGTTTATTTAATTCATCAAAATTAGGCAAAGAAAAAGCTAATTCATCAAGATTATAAGAGATAGGAACATTTAAATTAATTTCTGCAAGTGTTTTTGATAAAAAAGCATTTTCTTTTCCTTCATTTAATTTTTGAACAACACTATTTTTATTAATTTTATCTAAATTTTTATAAATATTTTCTACTGTTCCAAAGTTAATAATTAAGTTTTTAGCTGCAACCGGTCCTATACCTTTCACTCCCGGTATAAAATCAGAAGTATCCCCAACCAAAGCCAAATAATCAATCATATAAATTGGCTTAAATCCGTAATCTTCAATAACTTTGGCTTCATCATATAAAGAAAATTCTTCACTACTTTTCCCCGGTTTAATAATGAAAATATTTTTATCAACAATTTGCATATAATCTTTGTCTGGTGTAATAGCATAAGATATAATATCATGTTGGGCAGTCTTTTTTAGTATAGTAGCAATAATATCATCCGCTTCATATCCGGGTAATCTGAATATTGGTATATTAAATGCTTTAATAAATTGTTGAATTCTTTCAATTTGCGGAATTAAATCTTCTGGAATGACATCTCTATTCGATTTATATTCAGGAAATATTTTGTGCCTGAAAGTCGGTTCTTTGGAATCTAATGCAACACCTAAATAATCCGGCTTTGTATCTTCAATAATTTTAAGAAATTGAGTTAAAAAACCATAAATGGCAGAAGTAGGTTCTCCTTTAGAAGTTGATAAAGGGTTTCGCATAAAAGCGAAAAACGCCTTAAAAATTAGTGCCATTCCGTCAACTAATACTATTTTTTTCATTTTTAAAATAAAGCCTTATTTAGTATATTGGATTTCTAAAATTAAATTAATCTACAATATACATAAAAGAGAATTTATATGGCAAACAAAATATTACTTTTAACATTTTTATTCCTAAATTGTGCGCTGGCTCAAATTGAAAAGTCATTTTATGTAGCTTCATGGAATGTTGAAAATTTATTTGATACGCTGGATTGCCCTGATAAAGACGATTCCGAGTTTTTACCTTCTTCCGAAAAAAAATGGAACACCGAGAAGTATAAACAAAAATTAACTAATCTTGCAAAAGTTATTAACGACATGAATGATAATAATGGTCCCGATATACTGGGATTAGTTGAAACGGAGAATATTAATGTAGTTAATGACTTAATTAATGTAATAAACCTTAGCAATAATAAAAATTATAAGGTTGTGCATATCGAAAGCCCTGACCCAAGAGGAATTGATAATGCATTAATTTTCAATTCCGATTTTTTTAATCTTATTGATTCAAAACCATTACATGTTTATCTTGATTCTTCCCACTCTGAGACAAGATATATATTAAAAGTTGAATTACAACTTACAAACGGTAATAATGAAAAAATAAAAGTTTTTGTTAACCATTGGCCTTCTCGAAGAGGTGGTGAAGATAGTTCCGAAAAATTTAGAATAACTGCTGCAAAAGTTTTGGAAAAAGAAATAAATCTATCTGACTGTAGTATTGATAATATAATTATAGTTGGTGATTTTAACGACGAGCCTAATAATAATTCAATAAAAGAGATACTAAACGCTAAGAGTTTAAAAGAATTGTGCGAAAATCCAGGCTGTTTATTTAATTTGTCAACTGAAAAAAAAGAGAATGGCGAAGGTACCTACTATTATAGAGGTAATTGGAATATGTTAGATCAGATGATTATAAGTCGAAGTCTTTTAAAAAAAGGGAAGATACAATACAATCTAAATAGTTTTGAAATAATTAAACCTTTGTATATGATTACTAAAGAGGGAAGATATGAGGGTTCAACCATTCCGACTTTTGGCGGTAAAAAATATTTAGGAGGTTATAGTGATCATTTTCCTATTGGAGCTAAGTTTAGTTTAATAAGTGAATAAATGAAGTAATTTTTATATTTTAGCTTTAATTTAGATTATATCAAAATAAAAATATATTAGCAAATAGAAAAAAAGACAAAAAAGACAAATTTATTTATTGACTTTTTTTGGCGAAATCGTTAATGTTACTAAATGTTTTTTAGAAATTTTATAAAAATAGAGAAACAATAAAAAAATAATAATTTCGGAGGTTATTCTTTATGCAACTAACATCAATTATGGGATTTATTTCTTATTTATTTGCACAAGCACAAGACGCTGGGTTTTTAACTGTATTACAGCAAAAATTTATTGCCGGTGGTGCTTTCATGTGGCCTATCTTAGGATGTTTAATTATTGGTTTAGGATTTTCATTAGAAAGACTTTGGACATTAACACGTGCAAATATCAACTCTAAGAAGTTTATCGTAAAAGTAAAAGAAGCTTTAGCAAACGGTGGTGTTGAAGAAGCAATGAAAGTATGTGAAAATTCACGTGGTTCAATTGCAAGTGTATTTCATGCCGGTTTGTTAAGAGCTCACGAAGGTGTTGAAGCTGCAGAAAAAGCTATTATGGCTTACGGTGCAATCGAAATGTCATTTCTTGAAAAAGGTATGATTTGGATTACAACATTTATAGCCTTAGCTCCTATGTTAGGTTTTACAGGAACAGTACAAGGAATGGTTGAAGCATTTGACGCTATTGCCGAAGCTAACCAAATTTCTCCTTCTATTGTTGCTACAGGTATTGCAGTTGCTTTATTAACTACATTATTCGGTCTTGTTGTAGCTATGATTTTACAGGTTCTTTACAATTATTTCATTTCCAAAATCGATAAAATTGTTGTTGACATGGAAGAAAGTTCAATCGAATTAATCGATGCTTTATACGAAATGAAGAAAAAATAATTATTAATTACAAAGAGAAAAATTAATATGGTAAAGATTAAGAAAAAAAAGAGACCGGATCCTGAAATTCCAACAAGTAGTATGTCGGATATTTCGTTTCTACTTTTATTGTTCTTCCTTGTATCTACAGTTATTGATGTTGATACCGGTATTGGTCTTACTCTTCCTGAGTATATTCCTTTGGAACAGGCAGAAGTTGTTCCTTTATCCAAAGATCGTTTAGCTGCATTGCTAATTAACGAAAATGGAGATGTTTTATTGAACGGAGAAATTATTTCGATTCCTCAAATTCAAAAGAACTTAATTGAACGAATATCTTCCAAAATTGGTCAACCAAAAAACAAAAAGTTAGTGGTATCTGTTAAAGTAGATAGAAAAACCAATTATAACTTATATATTATGGCATTAGATCAAGTTAAAGGAGCTTATTTTGAAGTTCGTGAAACTTATTCTAGAACAAAATATGGTAAAAAAGTTGGTGAACTTGATGAAAAAGAGACTACAGAACTTAGAGATGAAATTCCTATTATCATTTCCATTGCAGAACCTGAACAAATTAAAAAGTAAACTTAAGGAAATAACATGAAATTTGAAAAAAGAAGAGCCAATTCTAATGCAGCTATACCAACTGCATCGCTTTCGGATATTATCTTCATTCTGTTGTTATTCTTTATGGTTACAACAACATTACGCGAAGTAGATGTTTTGGTTCAGTATAAGCTACCGGAAGCAAAAGCTATTGAAAAAATAGAAAATAAACGCCTTGTTACCTATTTATGGATAGGTAGAGACGAAAGAATACAGTTGAATGATGCTATTGTAAAACTTGAAGAAATTCAAGATATCATGTATAATAAACGTGTTCAGTTACCTCAAGTAATTGTATCGTTAAGAATTGATAAAAATAGTAGTATGGGAATTGTTACGGACGTACAACAGAAATTACGCCGTGCAGATGCTCGTCGTATCAACTATTCTACTTTATTAGCACCTTAGTAACAATATTTATTA
>DAINPX010000091.1:0-9835 GCA_036743235.1 Melioribacteraceae bacterium | reverse complement strand
TTTGTATAATAATTATGCATCAATAAGCTATATAATTATAAATAATGTTAACGATAACATATCCGTTTTTAATAATTACTCTTTAGATAATAATTACCCAAATCCGTTTAACCCGAGTACGACCATAAGTTTTAATATCCCTACATCCGGTTTTGTTTCACTTAAAATATTTGATGCGATAGGAAAAGAAGTTGCAACTTTAATACACGATATATTGCCGGCTGGAAAACATAATATAACATGGAATTCCAAGAATTTTGCAAGCGGTATTTATTTTTATAAATTATCCTCGGGCAAATATGTAGCAACAAAAAAAATGTGCTTAATTAAATAATCGCAAGGTTAATTTTCAATACCCACGCCCATAATTAAATGTATGGGTGTGGGTAAAGTTTTTAATAATCTCACATTTATAGACTCGCATTAATAGTAAAATTAAGTAACACAATTTTTTAATAATAATATGAAACTAAATAATTAAGTTGTTAATATTTACTTATTATTTAGTATGACGTTCAATAAGTTTATCGGATATTTCGTTAATATTAATTCCCTTTTGAACAAGCATTACGAATAAATGATAAATCAAATCGCTAACTTCGTTAATAATTTCATCCTTATCATCATTTTTTGCAGCTATTATGGTTTCAACTGCTTCTTCACCGACCTTTTGAATAATTCTATTTTCACCTCGTAAAAATAATTTTGTAGTATATGAATTATCGGGTAATTCAATTTTACGTTGTTTAATTAAGTCAAATAGTAATTTTAAAAAATTTGTACTATTTTTTTCTAATCCAAAGCAGCTATAATTCCCAATATGACAAGTATTTCCAATAGGATTTACAAATATTAGCAACGAATCGTTATCGCAATCTGTAATAATTTTTTTTACAATTAAATAATTACCCGATGTTTCGCCTTTTGTCCATAATCTGTTTTTCGTTCTGCTGTAAAAAGTTACTTTACCGGTTTCAATTGTTTTATTATATGACTCTTCATTTACAAAACCAAGCATTAATACTTGATTTGTAAATTCATCAATAATAATTGCCGGTATTAAACCGTTCATTTTATCAAAATTTAAATTATCAATATTCATAATCTTACCTCTATTCCTTTATCTTTTAAAAAGACTTTTAATTCATTAATTTTTAGTTTATTAAAATGGAATAATCCCGCAGCCAAACAACCGGTAACTTTAGTATTAATAAATGCATCGTAAAAATCTTCTTTTTTACCTGCTCCTCCACTTGCAATTACCGGTACATTAACACTATCTGTAACCTCTTGCAATATATCTAAATCGTATCCTTCTTTTGTACCGTCTTTATCCATTGAAGTTAATAATATTTCACCTGCCCCCAAATCAACAACTTGTTTACACCAACTAACGGCTTCTAATTCTGTTCTTTCTTTACCCCCTTTAATATAAACATAATATTTACCGATTTCTTTTTTAATATCTATTGCTGCCACAATTGCCTGACTTCCAAACTGCTTTGCTGCATTGCTAATTAAGTCTGGATTTTTTACAATCGAAGAATTCATTGATACTTTGTCTGCCCCTGCTTTTAACAAATCTTCAATATCCGTTAAAGAATCCACCCCGCCTCCAATTGTATATGGAATGCGTATAACTTTCCCAACTTCTTCAACAAGTTTAATAATAATTTTTCTTTTCTCTTCTGTTGCCGTAATATCCAAAAACACAAGCTCGTCTGCTCCTTCTTCGTAATATTTTTTTGCTAAACTAACTGCATTACCGGCACTTATTAAATTAACAAAATTAGTACCTTTAACTACTTCTCCGTTTTTAACATCCAAACACGGAATTATTCTCTTTTTAAGCATATTTTTTTAACTCCTGCAAAGTTATTTTATTTTCATAAATTGCTTTGCCAACAACAACACTGCCAACATTAATATTTTCAAGTTTTATCAAATCGTTAACAGATGAAACACCGCCTGAAGCAATTAAATTAATATCAGGAAATGTATGTAATAATTCATTATATAATTTTAAATTTGTTCCTTTTAGCATTCCGTCTTTTGTAATATCGGTACATAAATAATTATTAATTCTTTTATTTAAACAATATTTTATATGTTCGTTAATATGAATATTGCTAACTTCTTTCCATCCATTTATTGCTATCATATTTTCTTTAACATCAGCTGCAATAATAATTTTATCTACCGATATTTCATCAATTACTTTTTGAAATTCCGATTTATCTGTAACAGAGATCGAACCGATTATCAATTTATCCACTCCGCAATCAGTCAATCTTCTCGCTGTATTTACTTTTTTAATTCCACCGCCAAATTGAATTTTTAATTTAGTTTTCAATTTAATTTCTTCCAAAATATCATATACGGTAATATTTCCGCTAACCGAAGCTTCCAAATCTACTATATGCAAAATATTAAACCCCAAATCTTCATACTTTAAAGCATAATCCAACGCGTTTCCCAAATACTCAATGCGTTTTTCAAAATCGCCTTTAGTTAACCTTGATACTTTTCCATTCAATAAATCAATTGCTGGTATTATTTTCATAATTTTAAGAAATTCTCCATAATTTTAATTCCTTGTACTCCCGACTTTTCAGGATGAAATTGTATTCCCCAATAATTATCTTTATTTATAATAGCCGAAAAATCAACTCCATAATTTGTTGTAGCAACAGTGTATTTATTAACGGGATAGTAAAATGAATTTGCAAAATAAAAATCCGTACCATTATCAATTCCTTTTACAAGATGATTTTCTGTTGCAATCGTTATATCATTCCAACCCATATGAGGTATTATTAAATTTTTCTTATTAAATTTAATAGTTTTATCTTCAATTATACCTAAGCACTCGATATTTCCTTCTTCACTATATTCTGTAAATAATTGCAATCCCAAACATATCCCCAAAATAGGAACTATGGTATTTTTTATAAAGTTAATTAAATTATATTCGGCTAATTTACGCATTGCAAAACTTGCTTCTCCTACACCCGGTAATAATAGTTTATCACAATTTTGTAATAATTCAATTTTATTGGTTAATACATAATCCATACCAAAATCTTTTATAACATTAATTAAAGATTTAACGTTTCCGCTTCCATAATCAATTATCCCAATCATAATACCCCCTTTGTTGTAGGTAATATATTAGTTGCTCTTTCATCATACCTAACTGCTTCATTAAGTGTTTTTGCAAATGCCTTAAACATGCTTTCAATTTTATGGTGGTCATTTTTTCCTTTACATCTTAAATAGATATTAGCACGTAAACCGGCAGCCAATGATTTAAAAAACTCTTCAGTCAATTCAGTTGGGAAATTTCCAACAGTATTATTTTTAAACTTACACTTAAAATTTGAATAAACTCTTCCTCCCAAATCTAATGCAAATTTGGTTATACTATCATCCATAGGTAATAAAAATCCGTATCTTTTAATTCCTGTTTTTGTACCTAAAGCTTTTAATATTGCTTCACCCAAAACTAAACCGGTATCTTCTACTGTATGATGATAATCCACATTCAAATCGCCATCAACTTTAATAAACAAATCTATATTGCCATGTCTTGCAATTTGTTGTAACATATGGTCAAAAAATCCAATTCCGGTATCTATTTCATTAAACCCGGTTCCATCAAGGTTTAATTTTATATTTATCTTTGTTTCATTTGTAATTCGTTCAATTTCGCTGCTTCTGTTTAATTTAGTTATAGATCTTAATAGTTCTTCCAAAGTCTCATATTCACTATCTAAATATTTATACTTTTTATTTTCAGAAAGCTGAATAGATATTTCTGCATTCGTTCCTTCAATAAAATTAAGTCCTTCAGATTGTAATACTTTTAAAATTTTTACATCTATTTTATTAATTTCACTTACTAATAAAATTTCTTTTCTGTTTAATTTAATTAACTGAGCAATAATTTTGCTGGTATTACTCCCTTCAAAATTTAATATCCTATTATCTATGTAACATTTCATAATACTTCCTTTAAATTTTTAATAAATAATTGGTTTTGTTCTCTTGTTCCAACCGAAATACGTAAGCAACCTTCTAAATTAATTTGGCTGCTCCTATCCCTAATTATTATATCCCTTTCGGCTAATTTTTTATAAACTTCTTTTGGATTATTTACCTTAAATAAAATGAAATTTGCTTCTGTTTTGTATATTTTTTTTATTTGATTTATATTACTCATTTCTTTAATTAAAAATTCCCTTTCTTTTTTTATTAGCGAAACCAATTTATTGTAATTAGCTACATTTACTAAGGCATTTAAAATAATATTTTCGGTAAGTTTGTTGATACTATACGGTGCTTTAATTTTAAACAATAACTCAATAATAATTTTGTCGGCAATACAATAACCACATCTAACTCCAGCCAACCCCCATGCTTTCGAAAAGGTTCTTAATAATATAACATTGTTGTATTTTTTTATTAATTCCACGCTGTTTTTTTTATCGGCAAAGTCTATGTATGCTTCATCAATAATAATAATTATATCGGTAGATTTTGCCAACTCTTCAATTTTAGAATAATTTAATAAATTACCTGTAGGATTATTAGGAGAACACAAAAAAAGTAATTTTGTATTAACATCTTTCAATTGCATTATTGCATTAACATCAATATCAAATTCATTTGTTAGCAAGGCAGTTCTAATTTCAATATCGTTTATATTACAACACACATTATACATTCCGTATGTCGGTTCACAAATAATAACATTATCTATATTCGGTTTACAGAATATTTTTATCAATAAATCTATTATTTCATCACTGCCAACTCCAAAAAACAAATTGTTCTGGTTTATACCTATTAATTCGGATAGTTTTTCTCTTAACTTTGTTTGATTAGGATCGGGATAACGATTTAATTCCCTTACATCATTCTCAACTACACTTCCAAAAGGATTTTCGTTAGCATCTAATAATATTCCCTTGTTGTTAGTACTTCTTGCCGATGTATAAGGTTTTAGTTTTAATATATTCTGTCTAACAAGCTTTTCTATATTCATTATTTTAACCTCACTTTTACGGCATTGGCATGTGCAATAAGTGTTTCTTCCTCTGCCATTTTAATTATCGATTCTCCTATTAACTTTAGCCCTTCTTTGGATAAAGTTTGAAAAGTTACATTTTTTTTAAACATTTCCACACTTACCCCGCCTATTGCTTTTGCATAACCGTTTGTAGGTAAAGAGTGATTTGTTCCGCTTGCATAATCTCCAGCACTTTCACATGAATATTGACCAATAAATACACTTCCTGCATTTATTACTTGTTCTTTAAGAATATTATTTATTTTAGTATTAATAATTAAGTGCTCGGGTGCGTAGCTATTACTTATATTTATTGCATGATCCAAATTTTCGGTAATTATGCTGGCAGAGTTCTCTAAACACTTATTAACCAAATCTTTTCTTGGCAATAGTTCCGTTTGTTTTTTTACTTCATTACTTACTAATTTTGCAAATTCTAAATTATCGGATAATAAAATTACTTGACTATCTATTCCGTGTTCTGCCTGAGAAAGTAAGTCTGCGGCAACATATTCATAATTTGCTGTATTATCGGCAATAATTAAAAGTTCACTCGGTCCTGCCGGCATATCTATCATTGTATTTACCCCTAATAATGGAAGTAAAACTTTTGCAGCCGTTACATATTGGTTTCCCGGTCCAAAAATTTTATCAACTATTTTTATACTTTGTGTACCTAATGATAACATAGCTATTGCCTGTATTCCTCCAACTGTATAAAATTCATTAATACCACACTTTAAAGCCGTGTATGCCAATGCTGAACTTATTTCTTTTTTTATTGGTGAAGTTACTACAATTCTTTTACAACCGGCAATTTTTGCAGGTATTGCCAGCATTAACAAAGTACTAAATAATACTGCCGTTCCACCCGGAATATATAATCCTACATTTTCAATAGCAATTGTTTTTCTACTGCATTCAATCCCTTTTTGTACTTCAATTCTATATTCTGTCTGTTTTTGTAACTCATGAAATTTATAAATATTATTATATGCCATATCTATTGCGGCTTTTAATTTTTTTTCAATTCTGTTAGCAGAATTTTTTAGCTCTTCTTCGGTAATTTTTAAATCGGTTCTTGAGCTATTATCATATTCATAACTTATTTCATTTAACGCACTATCCCCGTCTATTTTAATTTTATCAAAAATATATTTAACTAACGGCAACATCGTTTCAAGTGAAATTACTTTTCTGCTTAAAATCTTTTTTAGTTCACTTTCCGATAAATTTTTATATTCAAATATTTTCATGGTATCATATTCTCAATTGGTAATAAAAGTATTCCCGAAGCCCCTTCTTTTTTAAGTTCTTTATTAATTATCCAAAACTGTTCGTTTGGAATTACTGCATGAATTGCCACCATTCCTTTTTCTGCCAACGGCATTACTGTCGGACTTTTTAATGCAGGTAAAATATTTTTTATCCTTTCAATAGATTCTTCCGGTGCATTCATCATTAAATATTTTGATCGTCTTGCTATTAATGCCGAGTCAATTCTGTTTAACAAATCATCAAGTAGTTCAACTTTTTTACTATCTTCGTTAATATTTTTATTGGCAATAATAGCTGTTTCACTGGAAAAGATATCAAACGATTTTACCAATTTATTTATTTTTAGTGTATTTCCCGTGCTAACAATATCACAAATTAAATCGGCTACCCCTAATGAAGGTGTTATTTCTACTGAACCGCTAATTTCAATCACTTTAGCTTTAATATTGTTTTTGTTAAGATAATCTTTAAGCAAATTTGGGTATGAGGTTGCTATTTTCTTATTAATTAAATCACTTGGTTTTTCTACATTAACTCCTTCGGGTGCTGCAATAGATAATTTACATTTTCCAAACCCAAGTTTTCTTATAATATTTACATCGGCTTGTTTTTCAAAAATTTCATCCTCCCCTACTATACCTATATCTGCAACTCCGTCACTAACATACTCGGGTATATCATCATCACGCAAAAAAAGTAAATCAAGCTTCAAATTTTTTGCACTTACAATAAGTCTATCATTATAATCTTCAATATCCAAGTCACAATTTTTTAGCAACTGCAAACTTTTATCTGTCAACCTTCCTTTTTTTTGTAAAGCTAATTTTAAATTTCCGTTTGGCATAATTTCTCCTTTAAAACGAAAAAACCCCGACTTACGCCGGGGTTTATTTATAAATATATATTAATTATTTTTGTTTATAATAGTTTAAAATTATCCGGCGCTTGGTTTTTCTCCAAGAAATGATGATGAAGATGATGTAAAGCTACCGAATAAGTTTTCATAAATTCCAAATTTCTTTTGGTTCTAAAATAAAGCAAAAAAATAAAAAATCAAGTTTTTTTTATTTTTTTCTTGACAAAGCAACTTTCTTTGATTATTTTTACTTTGTATTTCAAAGTACTTTATGTAGGAGAAACCAAGATGGAAGATTTAGATAAACTTGACGAGTTGCGTTACATTAAAAAAGTAATGCAAGATAGCAAACGAATAATAGCGGAAGACGGACACAGTCTTATTTTTTGGGGTCTTCTTGTTACAATAGGGCAGTTAATTACTTTTTTTGTATTTTTTTATAATGTTTTTACTAATTATTATTTATATGTTTGGCCGGTTTTAATTTTTATAGGTTGGTCTTACACTATTTATTATAACCGAAAAAAGTACGGAAAAATGGAAGTCCATACTTTTGCCGGAAAAATTTTGGGAGCCGTATGGGTCAGTTTTGGTATTAGTGCCACTATTTTGGGTTTTATTCCTGCTATTACCGGTGCAATTAAAGGAGGAGGTTATATTAATCCTTTAATAGGAACAATTTTAGGCGCTGCTTATTTTATTACAGGATATATTTACGGTAAAAAATGGGTATCCAATATTGCTTTTGGTTGGTGGATTGGTTCAATTTATATGTTCTTTTTCCCTAATATTTATTCGCTTTTGGTTATGTCTTGCTTATTAATATGCTTACAAATTTTACCCGGTATTTTTTTACGAATTCAATATTTTAAGGAATTACAAAAATAAATGGAAAATTTTGACCATCAACAGTTGGATGAAATAATCCACTCCCGAATTCGTCTTGCAATTATGGCTGTACTTGTAACCGTAGATGAAGCAGAGTTTAATTTTCTTAAAGAAAAGGTTAATGCAACTGACGGTAATTTATCTACACATCTTAAAAAATTGGAAGATGCTGGTTATATTGCGGCTCAAAAATCTTTTGAGAACCGAAAACCAGTATCAAGATATTTACTTACTGTAAAAGGAAAAAAAGCTTTTGAAATTTATATCGAAAAATTAGAAAACATGCTTAAAAAATAAAAATTTTTACCCATACACTTTGTTTTACAAAGTACTTTAAATTAAACAACAAAATATTATACAATTGGAGAAAAGAAATGAAAAAGATAACCTTAATGATAATAATATTAATATCCATTTTTAATATTATTTATCCTCAAAATAACTTAAAACTTTCGGAAGAAACATTTAATGCAATTAAGCAAGCCGATAATTATAAAGACTTAGATTTATATTTAAAAGCACGTGCTTTTTGTGAACGGGAATATTTAGGCAATCCTGAAACAAACTTTTTTAGATACCATGTTGCGTACTGTAGTTTTAGAATTTCTTTTATTTACCTAAATAAAAAAGATATTGCAAATTTTAATAAATATATGGATGAAGCACGTAATTTATTAAAAGAAAACATTAATAAAGATAAAAATGATGCTGAATCCATGGCATTACTTTCTACTTGCAACGGAATTAAAATTACAGCCGATTATAGTTTAGGGCAATCTTTAGGCCAAGAATGTATGATGCTAATAGCCAATGCAAAAGAAATTGAACCCAACAATCCAAGGGTAATTTTGCAAGACGGAATAGTAAAATTTAACTTCCCTGATTTTTATGGAGGTGATAAAATAAAAGCAAGCCAATTATTTAATAAAAGTATTTTAATATTTAAGGAAACCACTAAAGATAATTACGCTTGGGGATTGGAAGATGCTTATGCTTGGTACATAACAAGTTTAATAGCATTAGAAAAACACGAAGATGCTAAATTAATTGCCAATGAAGCACTTAATACTTATCCGAATTTTGTATGGATTAAGTATGGATTATTACCCAAAATTAAACAATAACAAATAAATTTAGAACTATGAAAAACGTAATTATTTTAATTTTAATATTATTTAATAATATGAATTTTGCACAAACCGGAATAAAATTACATGGTACGGTAAAAGATGAAAATAACATCCCGTTACAATATGTTAATGTTTTTATTTTAAATTCGTTTGAAGGAAGCATGACTGATGAAAACGGCAATTTTTCATTCTTAACAAAACAAAAAAACAAAATAGAACTAATTGCGGGAATGGTCGGATATAAAAAGTATTCGGTAAGTATTGAATTAAATAATTTAAATGATAATTCTATTAACATAGTTCTACAAAATAATGCGATATCAACTAATGAGGTTATAGTTACAGCAAGTTCTTTCGGTTCGGAAAAAGGGAAAGGTGTAGTAATGACTAGTATTGATGTACTTACTACACCCGGAGGTGCAGCGGATATATTCCAAGCATTAAAAACAATGCCCGGCTTAACACCCGTATCCGAAAGTGCACAATTATATGTTCGTGGAGGAGACCCTATTGAAACTTTAACATTATTAGATCAAGCCACATTATATCACCCTTACACCTATGAATCTTCATACGGAGGATTGTTTTCAAACATCAATTCAGAGAACATTA
>DAINPX010000090.1:0-9841 GCA_036743235.1 Melioribacteraceae bacterium | reverse complement strand
TAACGCATCAAAAGCAATTACATAATATTTGGTTGTATCAACAAGTTTTCCTTCTCCCAATGAATGTGAAGTCGCTTCGCTGGTTCCATTAAAGTAAGATAAAAATACAATAATATTGCTTTTGTCTTCGTTCAATTTGCCAGAAGTCCTATAACCAATTTTGCAGTCTAATACACTTCCTCCGTTTTCCAATTCCAAGTTACCAATATTTGCAAATTGTTGAACCCCTTGACCAAAAGTTATGATGTTTATTAAAAGCAAAAAGCATACAACAAATGTAAATCTTTTCATAAATAACTCCGTTATTCCTTTAGTTTTGCAAAAATCAATTCATCTACAACAGTGCCGTTTTTAAGAATATTTTTACGTAACCGAGCTTCCAATTCAAAACCTGCTTTAGTTAAAACTTTGGCACTTGCAGGGTTCCAATCAAAAACGCTTGCTTGAATTCTGATAATATCAAAATAATCAAAAATAAAATTGCTAAACATTTGTACGGCTTTAGTCATAATTCCTCTGTTCCAAAATTCTTCGCCAAGCCAGTAGCCAAGTTCTGCCGTTCTTTTGTAAAAGTCCTTTCCCAAAACAATACCTATAGCCCCGGCGCAATCATTATCAATTTCAATAGCATAATTAGTTACGGGATCTGCCAAATTAACAAAAGAAATAAAAGATTCGGCATTTTCCAAAGTATATGGATGAGGAAAGTGATCTCTTAAGTTAATCCAAATTTTACTATTATTTGCGTGTTTTGCAAGTGATGGGGCATCTTCCAGTAAAAAGTTTCGTATTATGAAACCTTCTCCCTTAATTTTCATAGAGCAACCTAAAAAAATTATTAAAACTTTAAACTAATGTTTTTTGTGTTAAAATAAAACAGCAACATTATTTTTTAATTACAATTTTGTATATTAAAAATAAAACTTATTAAAATTATGGCATTATTAATAATATCAGTATTTACGGCTTTTTACTTCTATTTAACATTTACGCAAATAAATTTAGAAAGATTAAATTTTCTTCATAGAGTTTTACTTAAAAGAATAGTAAAAAAATGGGTAAAATATAAAGATGCAATTCCTAAAGAAAAACTTGCAATTACTGAGTATGATGCATTAATCTGTTTGCTTAATTTTATTGAAATTTATTTGGTAAAGCAGATATTAACAATAAATCCAAAAGAAATAGGTTTTAATGGTTCATTTTATTCCTTAGAATTGCCGCAAAATTTGGTAAAAGTTGATAGTGTTAATTTTACAGGAATAGGGGAAGGACGAGAAACAGGAGTTCAGTATTGCCCAAAACATTCGTATAATGATTTTGTTGCGATGAGTAAAAAAATGTTTGATGAAATAGGCAAAAGTATATTAATAGATTCCGGATACCGTTCACCGGGGAGGCAGGCTTTTTTATTTGTTTACTATTTGGTTACCGATAATAATTTTTCGTTGAAAGAAAACGGTAAATGGATTGCTTTGCCCGGTTATAGCGAGCATGGTTCTCCGGTAAACAACGCTATTGATATAGCTACCGAAGAAGGGGTAAACGGATTTTCGGAAAATCAAATTGCGGAAGATTTTGAAAAGACTGACGAATACAAGTGGTTAATTAAAAACGCAGATAGTTTTAATTTCTACTTGTCTTATCCGAAAGAAAACAAACTTGGGGTTGCATACGAACCGTGGCATTGGCATTGGGAAAAAAGAAAACCGGAAAAAGAAGGGTAACTTAATCCGGTTTTCGGAGGCTATTATTATCTAAGGGATTTTTTTATTTTTGAGCTAAAGCGTAAAGTGTATCGCGGGTTTGTTCTATTATTGAATATTTTTTATTTAAGTAAGCACAATAAAAATGTTTACACATTTTACGGGTTCTATCGTTGTCATTATATTTGCATTCGTATTTAATTAAGTTAAGTCCTCTTGCGTCTTCTAATTTAATTAGAGTTAATGCTGCCATAATTCTAACGTTTTCGTCATTATCTTCGCGTAAAATTCGCATCAATTCAATAATACTTTTTTCGCTGGGATCTATTTCTCCTAACATATAAGCACAACTGACTCGCAAACCTGTGTTAGAACTGTTTAAACCTTGCATTAAACTGGCTTCAATTTGTTCGTTTGTAACTTTATTATTAGCTTTTTTTATGGGTTCTGCAGCATTAATAGATACTGCGAATAGTAGCATTGCGATAATAGCGGCAGTAAAAAGTTTTGTTTTCATGTTTATCCTCTCTGTTCGGGTTTTTCAAATTTTATTAAACTTACACTAATATAGACGCCGTTTTTTAATAAAAGTTATGGAGTGTAAAAATATTTGACTATTACAAATTTTTACAACTTTTATCAATTTTTTACGTCTAACTTTGTCTTGTAAAGGAATTATTAATTAATAATTTTTGTTGTAAATTAAAAAATACATAATTATGAATAAGTCGTTTTTAATCTTTTTTGCCATAGTATTTATAGTTTATCTTAGCGTAAATTCTTATATATTTATTAGAGGATTACAATCTTTTAAGCCGGAAAGTCCCTTAAAAGGTTTTTATATAGTTTCTTTTGTTATTGTCTCTCTTACTTTTTGGGCGGGTAGAATAACTGAAAATTATTTTCCTTCAATTTTTACGGATGTTTTAGTTTGGATAGGTTCGTTTTGGCTGGCATTTATTTTATATTTTTTAATAGCAATTATTTTACTGGATATTATAAGATTAATCAATCATTTTATTCCTTTTTATCCCAATTATATTAAAGAAAATTATCAACAATTTAAAGAATATACGTTCTATTCGGTTGTTGCAATAGTTAGTATAATTGTGTTTGTGGGTCATATTAATTATAGAAACCCACGTATTTATACCAAAGAAATTGAAATAAATAAAAAAGCCGGTGAACTTAAAGCTTTAAATATTGTTGTTGCTTCTGATATACATATGGGCACTATTGTAACTAACGGTAGGGTTAGAAAACTTGTGGAGATGGTAAACAGTTTAAATCCGGATTTAATTTTATTACCGGGGGACATATTAGACGAAGATTTAGAGCCGGTAATAAGGCGTAATTTAGGTGATGATATTAAAAAATTAGAAGCTAAATACGGTGTGTTTGCAGTTAACGGTAATCATGAATTTATTGGCGGAGCCGAAGCTGCGGATAAGTATTTAAGAAGTCACGGAATTAATTTATTGCGCGATTCTGTTGCGGTAATAAATAACGATATTTTAATTGTAGGGAGAGAAGATTTATCCGTAAACAGAATTTCACAAAGAAAAACGATTGAAGAACTATTAAACGGTTATGATAAAAAACAACCTATAATTTTGTTAGATCATCAGCCATTTAAATTATATGAATCGGAAAACGCGGGAGTGGATTTACACCTTTCCGGACATACGCACCATGGTCAATTATTCCCGTTCAATTATTTAACTGAAAAAATTTATGAAGTTAGTTGGGGGTATAAAAAGAAAGGAGATACTCATGTTTATGTTTCTTCAGGTTATTCCGGTTGGGGACCACCGGTTCGTTTAGGCAGTAGAACAGAAATAGTAAATATAAAAATTAAGTTTAATTAGTATAAAAATCGTTTTTAGGAACCGTGAACCAAATAGTAGTACCGTGGTTTTCTCGACTTTCAATGCCAAGTTTTCCTTTATTAATACTAATAAACTCTTTGCATAATTCAAGTCCCATTCCGCTTCCTCTTTCTTCTTTTGTCCCTTTTGTTGAAATAGTTTTTTGTGAGAGGATGTTTTTTAAGTTTTCATCGCTAATTCCAATACCTTCATCTAATATAGTTACTTTAACAAAGTTATCCTCAACAAAAGTACTTATTAAAATTTTGCCATGCTCTTTCGAAAATTTTATTGCATTGGAAATTAAGTTACGAAGAACGGTTTCCATCATGTTTTGGTCGGCAAATATTAAACATTCCTCGCTTCTATTTCTAATTATTTGAATATTTTTTTCTTCAATATTAAATTTAAAGATATTTATAATAGAATCTATTATTTTACATATGCTAATTACACTTGGTTTATATACAATTTTTCCATTAGTGAACCTACCGTAGTTAAGCAGATTATCTAATAGTTCAAAAAGATTACGAAGCGATCCGTTTAAAGAAAGTAAATAAGTTTTATGTTCATCTTGTGAAAATTTATCATATTCTTCAAATAATACCGAGGTAATACCCAAAATACCAAAAAACGGTGAACGTAAATCATGTGCTAAAATACTAATATATTTATCTTTTTCTTTATTGGCAAAAATTAGTTCATCGTTCGTTTTTTGTAATTCGGTTCCTTTTAACTTTAATTCATCATTAATTTTACTTAAAACAACATTAGAATCTCTTTTTTGCTTAAATAGATATAAACCTAAAATAATAATAATTACAGCAAAGCCTAAACTTATTATTAAAAACCACTGAGTTTGTTTAACCAACTGATTTTCGGTTTCAATTTGTTTTGCTTGAAATATTTTTTTGCTTGCTTCGGCTTCTTTCTCAATCCCTCTTACAATTTGGTTTTTTGCGTTATCATAAACAGAATCGCTAAAAGCTTTAAATATTCTGAAATTCTCTAAAGCTTTTTTATAATCCCCCAATTTTTCGTATGTATAAGATAATCGTCTATGTATATAATACTGTAATCTATAGTCTTTTAATCCATCAATTAGTTTTAAGGCTTTATTTAAATAATTTAATGATGCTTGAAGATTATCAAGATACTCGTAAGCTACCCCTATGTTAGTGTAAGACGAAGCGAGTGAATTGATAAGTCCTAGTTCTTCGCTAATAACAGTGGCATTATTAAGCATTTCCAAAGCTTTTTTATAGTCTTCTTTATTTATGTAATAAACACCTAAGGCTTCGTAAGCTTCTCCGGTGCCGAATTTATCATTAATCTGTTTGGAGTAATTTAAATTTTCATTAAAATGGAATAAAGATTTTGGATATTGGTTTAAACTTAAATAAGCTAAACCTAAGTGCCCGTGTGCTAATGCAATTCCTCGTTTATAATTAATTTTTGTGGCAATATTAAGCCCAATTTCCGAACGCATTAAGGCTTCTTGGTAGTTTCCTACAATATAGTTTAATACACCCATTCCACTTTGTGCGTCAGCCTCTACCATCTTGTTGTTGCTTTCGGTAGCAAATGTTAAGGATTTTAGGAGATACTCACCTGCTTTTTTAAAATCTCGCAAAGACATTGTATTATAACCTAAGTTATATAATACCAATGCCTGACCGCTTTTATCCTTAATCCTTTCAAAAATAGAGAGTGCCCTTAAGTAATATTTTTCGGCAGTATTAAAACGGTCAAGTCTATTGTATATTTCACCAATTCCGTTTAATAAATATCCTTTTTTTGCAAGTAAATCGCCTCTTTGCTCTAAAACTCTCAGCTCTTCTTCGGCAAGTTTTAATCCTTTGTTAGGTTGTTCAAAACGGCACAAATATACTAAATGAATTAACGAATCTAATCTGTTTTCTGCAGATAAAGAGATTAATGATTGCTCAATTTTATTAATACGTGTCGTAATTTCGTTTGAGAATAGAACATTTGTAAAAACAATAAGCAAAAACAGAATTATTCTTGTCAATCTATCCTCATTTAATAGTAATAATCATTATATATTATTTATTTTTAATAAATTAATTAATATTTTTGTAATATTACATAAAAACGGAGAAATATGCAAGAACTAATTCAAGTTGCCGGTATAATTGACTTAGAAGAAGCAGAACTTTTTATTAAAGAAGGAGTTGATTATCTTGGGTTTCCTTTACGGTTACCCGTAAATAAAGAAGATTTAAGCGAAGATGAAGCAGCGAAAATAATACAACAAATACCGGCACCACATAAAGGTGTTTTAATTACTTATTTGGATAATGCAAACGAAATAATTGAGTTTGTAA
The DNA here is from genome assembly GCA_036743235.1 of Melioribacteraceae bacterium. GTDB lineage: Bacteria > Bacteroidota > Ignavibacteria > Ignavibacteriales > Melioribacteraceae > JAEXOD01. Next base: position 3,919 of record DAINPX010000090.1, on the reverse strand, counting down.
ATAAACTTAATGTAAATGTTATTCAGTTACACGGAAAAATAAGTAAAGAAGAATTAATTAAAACAAAAGCGTTAAAACCCGACTTGGAAATTATTAAAAGTTTGGTAATAGGCGAATATGACCAAGAAGAGTTGTTTACAATTGTTAATGAACATAGTAATTGGATTGATGCCTATATAACGGATACTTATGACCCCGGTACAGGGGCATCCGGTGCCACAGGTAAAACTCATGATTGGAATATTAGTAAAAATATTATTAAAATATCTCCTAAACCGGTAATTTTGGCAGGCGGTTTAAATGCCAATAATGTTAAAGAGGCAATATTAACCGTAAAACCGGCAGGTGTTGACGTTCATACGGGAATAGAAAATAAAAGCGGAAGAAAAGACCCAATGTTATTAAAAAAGTTTGTACAAAATGCCAGAGAAGCGTTTAAAGAAATTAAGGAAAAATAAAATGAATACTCGACACTTAATTATTAATGGGGATTCCCGATTAATGCACGAAATAGATGATAAATCGGTGCATTTAATAGTTACCTCACCTCCTTATTGGCAACTTAAAGATTATGGAAGCGATAATCAAATTGGATTTAATGATAATTATGAAAATTACATTAACAATCTAAATCTTGTATGGAATGAATGTTATAGAGTCCTTCATGACGGATGCAGGTTATGTATAAATATTGGAGACCAATTTGCACGGGCACTTTACTATGGGAGATATAAAGTTATACCAATAAGAACCGAGATAATAAAGTTTTGCGAAGAAATTGGATTTGATTACATGGGGGCAATAATATGGCAAAAGGTAACTACAATGAATACAACAGGTGGTGCAAGTATTATGGGGTCGTTTCCATATCCCAGAAACGGAATACTTAAATTAGATTACGAATTTATTTTAATTTTTAAAAAACCCGGAGATAGTCCTAAAGTAAGCAAAGAAATTAAGGAAGCATCAATTATTGATAAAGATGAATGGAATAAATATTTTCAAGGTCATTGGAACTTTTCGGGGGAAAAACAAACAAATCATATAGCAATGTTTCCCGAAGAGTTGCCAAGAAGACTTATAAAGATGTTTACTTATGTTGGAGAAACAGTTTTAGATCCTTTTTTGGGTAGTGGAACAACATCGTTGGCAGCATTAAAATTAGGTCGTAATTCAATTGGATATGAAATTAATTCTGATTTCATAGAGATAATTAAGCAAAAACTATGCCCAAATGAAGAAAATATTTTTGAAAAACATAGTATAGCAATTAAACAACAAACTTTAAAAAATTTTAATCCTGATAAAAAAATTAAAGAACTTAAATATATCTTCAAAGATCCTCATTCGTTTAATAAAAAAATAGATCCGCGTAAAATAACATTCGGAAATAAAATTACGGGAAGCGAGAAGGGGCTAAAGAAGGATATAATATTAAAGAAATATTAGATGTTGACACATTGAAGTTAGATAATGATCTAATAGTTAAACTTCTTGGAATAAAACCCAAAAAAGATAATATTGACGGAATAAATTACCTGAAATTGTTAACAAAAGGGAAAAAAATACTCCTACAATTTGATGATAAAAAATATGATAAACTAGGTAATTTATTATGTTATGTTTATTTATACAATAAAACTTTTATTAATACAAATTTGCTATCAAAAGGGTTTGCAGATGTTGATTTAACTATTAACCATAGCAAGGAAAAACTATTTAATAGATATAGGATTAGTAATGAGTAAAGAATGGATATTAAATACTACAATGAACAGATTTCAACTTAACTTCAAGAGAAATGTTGGAGCAACATCTGATGAGATTAGAAAATGTGCCCCTAAATCTGTTGATGAATGGGAAAATTATTATTTTAAGAATGTTAAAACTAAAGAACATTTGCATGAATTGGGTCAGAAGTTATTTATTAAAATTAGCGAAGTTGTAAAATACGAAGTTGAAACCATTACAGAAAATCACTGCATTGATTATATGGTAAACATGGTAATAAAAAGAACTTATGAAGGATATAAAAATGAAATAAATACAATTTATGGGTATATTGAAAAAGAGTTGGGTGTTAAGCCGGAGCCTGCACCGGATGAATGGGACAGAAAGTATAATGTGGATTTTTATATTAAAATCGGTAAATACTTTTTAGGAATACAAATTAAACCCATTAATAAAAATGTTCAATTACCCGAGATATTTAAAGAACAAGAAATTCAGAAAAAATCGCATATCTATTTTAAAGATAATTATGGTGGTAATGTTTTTTATGTTTTTAGTGATTCTGTTGACGGCAAAAAGCGAATATATAATCCACAAGTTATTGATGATATTAAAAACTAAATAATAAGATTGAGAAATTTATAATATGGAACTATTAAACAAAAATATAATTATTACAGGTGCTTCTACGGGTATTGGTAATGCACTTGTTAAGGAATTTGCAAATTATAATTGTAATTTGTTTTTATTGGCTCGAAGAATTGAATTATTGGAAGAATTAAAAAATAGTTTAAAAAATAAACCTGCAAATATTTATTGTTTTAAAAATGATGTTGGGGATAAAACATCGGTTGTTGAAGCATATAAACAAATTATTGCAATTGCAAAAAAAATTGATATTGCAATATTAAATAGCGGTGTTGGATATAGGATGACTATTGAAGAATATGACAGCACTCTTGCACTTAAAACCTTTAATACAAACTTTATGGGGCTTGTATATTGGATAGAACAACTTTTACCCGGTTTTATGAATCAAAAAAGCGGTATTATTGCCGGGGTATCATCTCTTGCAGATAGCCGTGGTTTTAGCGGTAGCGGTTTTTATTGTGCAAGCAAAGCGGCTGCTTCAATTTATTTGGAAGGGATGAGAGTAGAATTAAACAAATACGGAATTAAGGTAATAACAATAAAACCGGGATTTGTTAAAACCCCTATGACTGATGTTAACGAGTTTAAAATGCCGTTTTTAATGCCTGCCGATAAAGCTGCAAGAATAATTATTAAAGGTTTGTTAAAAGGAAAAAGAATTATACAGTTCCCTTTACCTACCGTAATAGGAACAAAAATTATTGGGTTATTACCCAATTTTTTATATGATTTTTTATCAAATAAACAGAATAAAAATTAGAGATATAATAATGAAAAGAATTATATCCAATTATTTTGAACTTGAAAGACTGAAGACCGATATACAAACGGAAGTTATTGCAGGGTTTACAACTTTTATTACAATGGCATATATTATTATTGTAAATCCGAAGATATTGGAAGTATCAGGAATGCCTTTTGAAGCAAGCATGGCAGCAACAATTATTTCGGCTTTTTTTGGAACTTTATTAATGGGAGTATATGCCAAGCGTCCTTTTGCAATTGCACCTTACATGGGTGAAAACGCATTTATTGCGTTTACCGTTGTAAAAGTATTGGGGTATAGCTGGCAAACCGCACTTGGTGCCATTTTTATTGGAGGATGTATTTTTACATTAATTACTGTTTTAAAAATCCGTTCGTATTTGGCAAATTCCATTCCAAATAATTTAAAAATCGGATTTACAGTAGGTATTGGTCTGTTTTTAACTTTTATAGGATTAAATGAAACAGGAATTGTAACCGTAGGGGTGCCGGGTGCACCTGTAAGAACGGGAAACTTTACAAAGCCGGATATTTTATTATCAATATTTTGTTTTATGCTAATTGTTTTTTTGATGATAAAAAAAATAAAAGGATCGATATTAATTGGAATACTTGCTACTTCTGTAATTTCATTTATCCTTGGTATTGCCCCAATTCCGGAAAAAGTAATCTCTTCTCCGCCAAGTATAAATGCTGTATTTATGAAATTTGATGTAATTGCAGCATTAAACTGGGGATTTTTTGCAGTTATATTAACAGTATTTGTAATGGA
>DAINPX010000089.1:0-9850 GCA_036743235.1 Melioribacteraceae bacterium | reverse complement strand
CTTCTGTAGCTGTTTGAATAATACTTCTATATTTTAATTCGCTTTGTTTCAATTCAAATTCGGCTGTTATTTTTTCCGTAATATCATGAATAATAGCAAACATTACCTCTTGGTTTTCAAGAAATATAGGGGTTAAATACATTTCTACTTCACGAACTGTACCGTTTGCTAATTTATGTTTAAAGTACTTTTGGTTATTTACGTTTTTTTCATTATAAACTATCTGATCTATTGTTTTATCATTTAAAACATTCAACTCGCTAATAAACATATTCAATAATTCTTTTATTTTGTAACCATAAAAGTTTGCGGCACTAATATTGGCATCAACAATCTTTCCGCTAACAGGATTGATTATTAACATAACAGATGAATTATATTCAAATATCGAAAGCCATAATTCCATTTCGGCTTTATTTTTTAATTCTTTTTGTTTTATTTCGTTTATATTAATATGAGACCCTGCCATTAACAACGGTTTACCGTTATTATCAAATTCATAAACTTTTCCTTTATCCAAAACCCAAATCCAATTTCCGTTTTTATGCTTTAGTCTTGCTTCACACTCGTAAAACTCTAATTCACCGGCAAAATGTTTTTTCAAAACCTCTTCAGATTTTTTTAGATCATCCGGATGAGCAAGTTTAACCCAGGTGTTTATATCAACAACTTCAAATTCTGACTGCTTATAACCAAGCATCTCGAACCAAGCAGCATTAAACTCTACTTCTCCGGTTTGAATATTCCAATTCCAGGTACCAACATTTATTCCGGCAAGAATGACATCTTGTTTATAAATTTGAGTTGAATTTATGGCAAGTTGTTTTTTAAGAAGCAAATTTTCTTGCTTAAGAAATTCAATTTCATTTACATAATCAGAATATTTTTCCATAATTTTCTTTAATACTAAATAATATAAATTATTAATAAATTAATTTAATTATATAAAAAAATCAACGAGGAAATAAAAAAAAAGCCTTAAAACACTTGCTTTAAGGCTTTTATTTAACATAATTTTAATATCTATTTTAAATACTTATTACTTTCACTAACAATAACAGGGGTTAAAAGCAGTAATGCAACAAGGTTTGGTAAAGCCATTAAACCGTTAAAAATATCGGCAACGCCCCAAACCAAATCTAAATTAATTACTGCACCAATAGCTACAAAAATTGTAAAAACTATTCTATAAGGCATAATAACTTTTTCACCAAATAAAAATTCAATTGCTTTTTCACCATAATAAGACCATCCTATTAATGTGGAATAAGCGAATAGAGCTAATCCGATTGATACGATATATTCGCCTAAAGTACTTCCCAAACCTTTTGTAAAGGCAATTGAAGTTAATTCAGCACCCGTTTTCCCGTCAAACCATTCACCGCTTAAAATAATTACCAAACCTGTCATAGTGCAAACAACAATTGTATCTATAAAAGTTTGAGTCATTGAAACTAATGCTTGGTTTACAGGATTTTTTGTTTGTGCGGCAGCTGCGGCAATAGGAGAACTTCCCAAACCGGACTCGTTAGAAAACAATCCACGAGCTACCCCCATTCGTATAGTTTGTAATACAGCCGAACCGGCAAATCCTCCAACTGCAGCAGTAGGAGTAAATGCCTGAGCAAAAATTAAATAAAAAGTTGCGGGTAATCTATCTAAATGTAAAAATAAAACTACTAACGAACCCAACATATAAAAAACTATCATTACCGGTACTAATATACTTGTTACTTTACCGATTGCTTTTATTCCACCCAATATTACAGCGCCTGTTGCAACAGCCAAAACAATTGCCGTAATATACGTAGGAATTCCAAAAGAAGTTAATAATGCATGAGCTACAGAGTTAGATTGAACAGTATTTCCTATACCAAAAGTAGCAATAGATGCAAAAACAGCAAATAAAATTCCCATCCATTTCCAACCTAATCCGTTTGTAATATAATACATAGGACCGCCGCACATATTACCTTTGCTATCTTTTATTCTAAAACGAACTGCAAGCAATGCTTCGGCATATTTGGTTACCATACCAACTAATCCGGTAATCCACATCCAAAATAATGCACCCGGTCCACCAATTGCAATTGCAGTAGCTACGCCGGCAATATTACCGGTACCAACCGTAGCAGATAAAGCTGTCATTAATGCCTGAAAATGAGAAATATCCCCTTCATCATTATCATCTTCTTTCCTTTTTATTAAAGCTAAATATAACGAATGACCAAGTTTTGTAAATTGTAAACCTTTAAGTCTAATAGTAAGCCATATTCCCGTACCTACCAACATTATTATTGTAGGTAATCCCCATACAATATCACCAATTGATTTTACTATTCCCATCATCAAATCATAAGTACTTACAGATTCATTCATATAGTTATCTCACTTTTTTTGGAATTTGTGTATATAATTTAAATGATTGGAAATTAAAATAAAAGGATATTTTAATATTTTTTAACAATTAAAGGTAATTATTCCACAGTTTTAACAACAACCAATGTTATATCATCATTAGTTTCGGCTTTTCCCGCAAAAAACTTAATTGAGGATAGAATTGCATTTTTAATATTTACTGCTTTTTCGGAACGATGCATATTTACAGTACTTATTAAGTTATTAATACCAAACAATTCTTTTTTATCATTCATGGCTTCATTAACACCGTCTGAAAATAAAATATAAGTCTCTTCTTTTTCAAAAGGAATAATTATTTCTTCCAACGTTTGCTCAAATATTTCTCCTTTCTCCAATCCAAGCCCAATACCTTTGGGTTGATAAAATTGTTCTTTGTTACCGTCAAATTTAATTAACGGAGGATGCCCCGCACGCGATAATGTTATAGTTTTATTTTCTGTATTAAAAAAAGCCAAAATTAAAGTAATAAACGAGTGTTTATCAATTTCGTTACTAATAAGTTTATTTATTTTAATTAATATTTCTTTTGGTGAAGTGTTTTCTTTACAAAACATACGAACCATAGTTTGAAGTTTGGACATATAAAATGAGGCGGCTAAACCTTTACCTGCAACATCGCCAACCACAACAAAAGCTTTTGTTTTGCTAACTTCTATTATATCAAAATAATCGCCTCCTATATGCATAGCAGGTATCATTACGCCTGCAAAATCCAATCCTTTTATATTTGGTATAGTTTTTGGTAATAAACTTTCTTGAATTCGTCTTGCATTTTCAAGTTCTTGTTCGTATTTAATATTTTCGGATTCTATTGCATATAACCTAGCATTTTCAATAGATACCGCAGTTTGATTGGCTGCCGCAAGTAATAGTTCCAAATCGGTTACACTAAATTGCGAACCACTATACTTTAACCCAAATAGTAAAATACCAACTATTTTATTCTGGGTTCGTAATGGAACTATTGTAAAAATCTTTTCTAATTCAAGTTTGTCTGCATCTAAAGGAAATACTTCGCTAAATTCGGACTTATCGATTACCGGTATTAACCCGACTATTTCTTTTGCGTTTAGTTTTGTTTTAAGTTTATTACTTACACAACTAATTACAAAATTATGGTTAGTAAAACCAAATCCTTTTTTATAATAATATTTTTTAGTTTCCTCATCCCATAACAATATGGCAAACTTGTTTAGTCTTAACGATTCCACAAATATTTTTTTTGTAAATTCCAAAATATTTTCTAAACCCACAACACCGGATATTTGGGTACTGAATTTCAGTAATACTTTTCTAAATGCAAATTGCTCGGGATACAATTTTTGAGTTATTATCTCTTGAAATCTATCTTTTGTTGACTGAAATACTAAAGCAAAAACAATAAAAATTACACCGGCAATTATTCCCTGATATTTTGTACCAATTGCCGAACTAATTGAAAACCCTATTATATATATTACAAAAAAATAAACTATTGCTACACTAATTGTTGCACTAACATACATTATAGTAGTTTTAAAAACGTCCGTCATATCCATTAATGAATACTTAAAAATAGAATACCCAAAAGAGATTGGTATTAATACTATCATTACAATAGGCGTAAAATATAAAGGACTGTTAAATTGAACGTCAACGGTAGTATTTGCACTAAATAAAATTAAATAAATTATTGTTGCAACACCAATAGTATAACCGACCAATATTATAAATATCGAGTTTTTTTCTTGTCTGCTTTGCAACTTGAAATAATTAATAAATAATATAACCAAGCCGGATATTAAACCCCAAATGTTTATAACATACAATGGGCTTGCAATAAAATTTACGTAATACATATTATTGGCATCGGGGTTAAAATATATAAATATTATTCTAAATAAAACCGTATAAGAATAGACTATAATCGGTGTAATTTTTAAAAACTTTTGTACTGTTTCTTTTTTATACCATCTATGCTCGTTTGGAAAAATAAGGAATAACGTTAGCCACTTAAATGGCAAAATAGAAGCACCGTAAGTCCAAATTAAATCTATCAGTACCCTAACCCAAACATAATTAAAAGTAGGATTTTGTGACGGTGTACCCCAAAGCATATAATACATTGATGCCAACGCAAAAAACACCCCAATATCATAAAATAACCTTTGAATTTTACCCGTATTTTTTGCAAGTAAAACCAAAGTACCCACTATTAACCAAATAAAAGATAACAGTATTACGGATAATGCCTGATAATTAATTAATTTTTTTAATTCAACATATTTAACAAGTTTTTGTCCGTCTCTTTCAATTACATATTTTGCCTTTTCTCCTTTTTGCATTTTATTAATTGCATCCATTCCGCCCGTAGGTCCTTCCATTGGCATACCGTTAATAGAAACAAGTACATCTCCGTCTCTAATTCCGGCATTCCAAGTTACTCCTTCAAACTTAACTTTTGAAAAATAGTATTTTACTTCGCCGTTTTTTTCTTTTTTGGGTATCCATAAACATTCATCGTTTGAAGTCTGTAATAAAAAGTAAATAAAATAAAAGTTTACAGCCAAAATTGCAAAAACAACCGCACTTCTTAAAAAAGTAATATTGTTTCTATTTTTATTAAGCCATGTTTTAAATTTACTATTCATTTATTACCTTTATCACTAATAATGTTATGTCATCCGATTGTTCGGCTTCTTTAGTAAAAGATTTTACATCATTTAAAATACCCTCTCCAATTTCTTTAGCACTTTTTTTATAATTCGATATTGCGTAACTTTCTAAACGTTCATCGGTATATTCGTTGTTTGAGATATCCATGGCTTCCGAAATACCATCAGTAAATAAAACAATTACATCATCTTTTTTAAGTTTTACTTTTTCTTCTTCGTATGGTATAATTGTTTGCATTACTCCTAATATCATACCCCCCGTTTTAAGTTTGCTTAAAACCCCGTTTCTAATTAATAGTGGCGGGTTATGTCCTGCATTAACAAATTCAATCTCGGGATCAACATCGTTTAATATACCCCAAAAAAATGTTATAAAACTTCCCATACTTGTATTATCCGAAATCAAATCGTTTATCAAATTAGACGCATTATTTAAAGGAATGTTCTGTTTTGCAATAGCTTTTAAAAACGCCTGAACATTTGCCATTAAAAGTGCTGCCTGTACTCCTTTTCCCGAAACGTCTGCAACCGCAATTAATGTGTTTCCGCTATCCAGTTTTACTATATCGTAATAATCGCCCCCCACCATACGTGCCGATTGAGAAAACGCAAATATTTCGTATTTATTTGTTTTGGGTATTTTTTGAGGCAATAAATTTCTTTGAATATTGCGGGCTATTTCCAAATCTTTTTCATACTTCTGTTTTTCTAATGTTTCTTTAAACAAAAAGGCATTTTCTATTGAAATTACTGCCAAACCTGCAACAGACATAATAAATTCTATATCAGATTTACTATATTCCGCTTGTGTCAGTCTTTTACCAAGCATAATAAGACCTTTAGTCCGGTCTTTCATGGTCATGGGAACTATTAACCTTATTCCCGCATTTTTTAAATTATCGTCTAAGTCATTTTCGGTTAAAGGCTGCATTAAAGAACCGAATTTTTCATAAGTTATACTTTTAATTACCTCTTCCGAAAATTTTGAATCGATAACATTAAGTGAATTGTTTCTAATGCTGATAATTGCATATTTTGAAACCGTTAACTGTCCTATTAATGTAAGCACCAATAATTTATTAACTCGGCTATCATCAAGTGTAGAACTAAATTCTTTGCTTAAATCGAAAAGTGAACTTAGTTGATTAATTTTAGAATCCAGACTTCTGTTTATACTGTTTAACCTATCTAACGTTAAAGAATTTTCTATTGCAACGGCACTAATTTTTAAAATTGTTTGAATAAAATTTATATCATCAAGTAAATATTTTTCTTTGGTAATTTTTTCTCCCAATGCAAAAATACCTATCGTTCCTTTGGTAGTGCTTATTTTTTCGGTTACGGCAATTTTGTTTAATAAACAAAAATCTTCGTTTAATTCATCAAATACTTCATCAATACTTTTATTAACAATACTATCAAAAACCGAATTGTTATACCCTTTTACCAAACCAATTTTTATATTGTTGTTTTCATCTGCCAACAATACAAAACCCTTTGAAGTTAAAAACTTGCCAAAACAAGTTAATAACAAATTATTAAGAATAAAATTTATATCAAGATCGGAATTAATAAGGTTAGAAAAATCTACAAGAGCTGCAAGATTACGTTGCGACATATTTTTTACCGGGATATTTATTGAGGTAAATTTTTAACTAAAACAACTTGATTGCGATTATCGCTTAAGTTATTATATATAACCTCATCCATTAATTTTTTCATTAAAAACATACCCAATCCACCGGGTTTACGTTGTTTATGATATTCTTTTACATCGGGTTCGGGCACTTCGTTTGGGTTAAAGTGACCACCGTTATCTATAATAGAAACAACAAATTTATTATTTTCATTTAACACCGAAATATTTATTAAACCTTCTATTGAGTATTTATAAGCATGTTTAATTATATTTGTACATGCTTCGTCAACTGCCAATATTATTTTGTTTGCCGCTTCATCGGCAAATCCCGCATCTAAGGCTTCATATTTTATAAAGTCTCTTATGCTTTTAAGGTTTTCGGTTGTACTGTTTACGGATAATTCCTTTTTCACCTGCTCTCTCTTATTTTTCTGAATTATCCGAACTATCAAATTTTTTAACTGCTTCTTCTTCTTCCGGGTAAAAATCGTACAATGCAGGAAAGCCCAATAAATCGAAAATGTTGTAAACACCTTCTTTCATATTGGCAAATTTGATATCACCTTTGTTATCTCGCATAGTTTCTACATAAGCCATAAATACGCCCAAACCGGCACTGCTTATATAATTAAGTGAATTAAAGTTAACTACAACTTGGTAGCTATTATTATCAATTAATTTGGTAAATGCAGCTTCTAATTCCGGAGCGGTATGTGCATCCAAATAGCCATGCAAATCTAATACTTTAACTTTTCCGGATTCACGCACATTTACGTTAAACTCCGCCATTAATTAATCTCCGATGATTTGTTATTAAAATTCCACTTAAAAATTACTAAAGTAATATCATCGTGTTGTCTATAATCTTGTGAAAACATACTTACTTCGCTCATAATTTTATTTGCAATTACTTCTATTTGTTTATCACAATTAGCACGAATGACATCGGTCAACCGGTTCATACCAAAGTCTTCCAAAGTATCATTTTTAGATTCGGTAATACCGTCACTAAATAGAACCAAAATATCGTCATTCTTTAGATAAAATTCCAATTCTTTTAAATTTTTTCTGAATTTTTCTCCACAATCCAAACCTAAACCGATCCCTTTTGGTGTTAAAACATCTATTTTTTGCTTATTGCAGTATAATATAGGTGTATGACCGGCTCTTGCTACCGTAATTTTGCCCGTATCCAGCTCAATAATTCCATAAGTGGCAGTTATAAAACTTTTTTTATCTAAACTGGAGCACAATATTTCGTTTGCTTTACATAAAATATCGTACGGTTTAATTAATAAACCGCTTAAAGATTGAAATACTCCTTTTATTTCTGCCATTATAAATGCCGAAGAAATTCCTTTTCCCGATACATCGGCCACAATAAAGCCCATTAAATTTTCTTTTATCTTAAAAAAGTCGTAATAATCGCCACCTACTTCAAAAGCAGGTATAAAAGTTGCCACTATCTCGATATTATTAAATTTTGGCGTTTTTATGGGTAACAATTTATATTGTACTTCGCGTGCCAAATCCAATTCTTTTTCCATCCTCTCTTTTTCCAGCGATTCCTTAAACAATTTTGCATTTTCCAAAGATATTGCTGCATAATCGCCAAAAGAAGTAATCGCTTTTTTATCGTCTTCATCAAACGATAAACCTTCTTTTCTACCTGCCACCAAATAACCGTTAATTTTTCCTTGCACACCTAAAGGAGCGATCGCAATACTTCTAAAATTAATGTAATTAACCGAATATTTCGATAAGTCGTCTTCTTCAAAAATAATAAACTCGGTAGGGTGTTCGTTTTCGCTGCCTAATAATAATTTTGTAATTATATTTGCTTCTTCTATACTAATATTGGCACTTGCATTTAGTACCGGTTTTTTATCGTTTATAGTTAATAACCAAGATGAATCGCTATTACATACTTTATTGGTAATTGTTGTTATTGTTTCGGCAAGTTCCTTAAAATCAAAAACTTGTGTCATTAAACTGTTTAAATCCATCATTGATGATAATTCTTGCGACTTTCTATCAAAGGCTTCTGCTGTAGGTAAATGGAATAAAGTTGTAAAAAATACAAATCCAAAATAAATACCTCCGTAAATCATTATTAATTGTACACATGTTAATAATGCCGGAGAAAACAACTGCAACTCCTCGGCAGCATTGCTATCAAACGATAATGTAGCGTTAATAATAAAAATAATCAACATTATTACAGACAATGCCAATATAGATAATTTTTGTTTTTTGGTTAAAAAGGCAATCCAAGCAACCCTTATGGAATTTATCATCACCAATATTATTGATACTACCAAAAAAGCATTTTTAATATAATCGTAATTGCTTGTATAATGATATAATGTTGCCGAAAACGCCGATGCCATAATAAAATAAATCATTATGTTAAACATAACACTATTATCTTTTTTTTGCCATAAACTGAACAAACTGCGTAATACGGCAAAAATATAAGCTACTGCAAAAATAACCACCAATGTTATCACGGTAGTTATAAATTCGTAAAATATTCCCTTATTTGCGTGTAATTCCAAAGGAGAATCGGGCATTTTTGTAGCCAACGAACCGAAAAAGAATATTATTGCATTAAATATACCGGTATTTATTATTACGGAAATAGGACTTGTAATTTTATACTTTAGCAAATCGGTAAAATAAACGGTAATAATACCAAATGTTAAAAGAACAATAATTTCGTTAACTATTAAATAAACTATCGAGTTTTCTATATTGAATAGTACTTTAAAAATAAATAACACTACAACCATAATTATAATGTTTTCTATTTTTTTTCCTAAATCCCAAAACAATTGTTCAACTTTATTCAATATATTACCTTAAATTATGGCAATTTCTTTTCTTTTTTTTGCTTTTTTAATTTTTTTAATTCCAATTTGGCTTTCTCAAGCTCGGCATTTAATTCCTTAAGGTCAAAAGTTGAATCGCCATAAACACTAAAATTAATATTTTCACCAAGCGAATCCATTTTTAATCCAAATTGAACCCATGTTTTTGCATTTTCTTCGTTTATTACATTTAAACTGCCCGAAACCATTTCATCTATATCGTTATAATTAAATTTATCCGTTTTTAATTCACCAATACCGATTAT
>DAINPX010000088.1:0-9881 GCA_036743235.1 Melioribacteraceae bacterium | reverse complement strand
AGGTAGTTTAACTCGAGAACTTGGGTTGCTTAATATTGAAAACTTTATTATGATAATTGATCAAATAAAAAAAACTTCTTTTTATATTCAATTATACTTTCAAGGTGAACCGTTTATAAATAAAAACATCTTTAAAATGATTAAATATGCAAGGAAATACAAAATCTATACTTCTATTAGCACAAACGGACTATTATTAAATTCGGATAAAATTGATAAAATAATAGAAAATCCTCCGGATAAACTAATATTTTCGATTGACGGTATGAGTGAAGAAACTTATAAAAAGTACAGAGTAGGAGGAAAATTTAGTGAAGCTATTGAAAGCTTAACTTTACTAATGGAAAAGAAGAAAATATCTAATTCAAAACTACCCTTTATTGAACTTCAGTTTATTGCTATGAAACATAATGAACATGAAATTGATGATTTTTTAAAGTTTGGTAACAAGATTGGGGCTGATAAATCAGTTATTAAAAGTATGCAAGTTAGTTCATACGAATCTGCTTTGGAGTTTTTACCGAAAAACTCTAAATACTCAAGATATATAGTTAGAGATGGCAAACTATTATTTAAGAACAAACTGAAAAATAAGTGTTTTTCATTATGGCGTACTTCAGTGATAACTTGGGATGGTGTTGTTACACCATGCTGTTTTGATAAAGATGCAAAATATAGTTTCGGAAATGTATTTCCCGAAAGTTTTAATAGTATTTGGAAAAATAAAAAATATAATAATTTTAGAAAGGCAATTTTAACAAGTCGAAAAGAAATAGATATTTGTAAAAACTGTACTGAAGGTCTAAATATGAATATTATAGAGAAATGATTGGCTTTACGAAATTTTATATTAAATAAAAAAATAATATTTAACCTGGCTAAGCTTATTTTAAGTGCTATTTTAATTGTTTTTTTAGTTAGCTATCTTAAATTAAACAGTAATTTCGTTTCATTTAATAATGCAAATGTTTATTTAATTATTTTTGCAATTGTTTTATTACCTCTTAATATCTTTATTCAATATAAACGTTGGCAGATATTATGTTATACCGTTGAAAAAAGTAGTAAAATTATTATTATTAAATCTATATTTTTAGGAATTGCTGCCGGTTTAATTACGCCTTTAAAAGCAGGTGAGTTTATTGGGCGGGCTTATATTCTTAATAAATCAAAAATTAAAGAATACACTTTGCTATCAATTTATGATAGATTAGTTAGCATGTTAATTACTGTTTTTGTAGGAACATTATTTGTATTGGTTTATTTATTTCCTTTAAATAAAATAATAATAAACTATTTTATAATTGGAATAGTTCTATTTTTTATAACAATTTTAGTAATTTTTTTTATTATTAAAAATAAGCATAAGTTGTTAGAAATTAAACAGATAAAGGTAATTATACATGTGTTAACAAGTATTGATGTAAGGACGAATATTAAATTAATATGCTTAGCATTTATTTTCTTTTTTACTTATATAATTCAATTTGCATTATTATTATCGGCATTTAACGGCTTTAATAATTTTTTGCAGTTTGTTTCTGCAGGAGTACTAGTTTTTTTTACAAATACTATTATTCCCCCCGTTACTTTTGGTGAGATAGGAATAAGAGAAGGGGCGGCAGTTTTTTTTGCAAATTATTTTCCTTACATAGCTCAAACAGGTTTTGCATCATCAATCATTTTGTTTACAATTAATGTAATAATTCCATCGGTTATAGGTTTAATTATTTATTTAAGGGAAAAATAATGATTTTTTTTATTTCGGTTTTATCATTCATATATTTTATATTTTTAATAGTTGTAATTATTTCTCTTAAACAAAAAAAAGACCCATATAGCAGTAATTTAAAAGAACATTTTATTTCTATTATTATTCCTTTTAAAAACGAGAGTCTAAATATTTTAAATAATTTAAATAGTATTAGAGATTTAGATTATAACAAAAATTGTTTTGAAGTAATATATGTTAATGATAACTCGACTGATGATAGCGTTTTAAAATTAAAAGAAAACATTATTGATTCTAACATTCGTATTTTAGAATATAAAAATGATAACGTGGGTGGAAAAAAGAGAGCGGTTAAATATGCAATAGATAATTGTAAAGGGGATTTAATATTTACTACTGATGCAGATTGTATTGTAAAGAAAGATTGGCTTAAATTAACAGTTCCTTTGTTTGATGTAAATACAGCATTTATCTCCGGAATAGTAAAATTTAGTGATGGTAAAAGTATTTGGAGCAAACTTCAACAAATTGAATTTGCCGGATTAGTATTGGTTGGAGGCGGATTAATTAATGCCGGTTTCGCTTCAATTTGTAATGCCGCAAATTTAGCTTTTAAAAAATCCGTTTTTTATGAGGTAGGGGGCTTTGATGATAATATGCATATAAAATCTGGAGATGATGAACTATTAATGCAAAAAATAGCATTAAAAACCAATTATACAATTAAATATTTCTTTAATAACAATACTGTTGTTACAACTAAATCCAATAATTCTTTTAAAGAGTTTTATTACCAAAGAGTTAGATGGGCTAGCAAAGGTTTACATTATAAAAATCCTTTATTAATTCTTTTTTTAATAATTATATATTTGTTTTTTTTGTCTTTTCCTTTTCAATTACTTTTTGGTATTATATTTAACGGTTATTATTTACTTTCGTTATCACTTTTTTTTATTATTAAGATTTTACTTGAATATAGAATATTGTTATTCGGTGAAAAAACATTATTTAATAAAATAAGTTTATTAGAGCTGTTAATTGCCGAATTTTTACATATTCCTTATATTATTATTGCCGGATTTATGGGGACATTCGGAAAATATAAATGGAAAGGAAGTATATAAAAAATGACAAAAATTAATGAAATATTGTTTCCTAATGCTTTTTGGTCAACTAAAAATAATAAGATATTATTAACCATTGATGACTCGCCGACTAAAAAGGGAACCGAAAAAATTTTAAAAATATTAAATAATAATAAAATTAAGGCTCTTTTTTTTATTAACGGTACCGAAGCTATAAAATATCAGAATTTAATAAATGAGATATTTTCGGAAGGACATTCTATTGGAAATCATTCATTTAACCATAAATCGTTACTATTTAAAAGTAAAAAATTAATTAAGTATGAAATATTAAAAACAGATGAAATAATTACTAAAACATTAAACATTGCACCAAAATACTTTCGTCCGCCTTATGGTAGATTTAATTTTTATAGCAAAATAATTAATATATTAAACAAAAGAATAGTTATGTGGGATGTATTTACTTATGACTATAAAAATAATCCTAAAATTATTAAATTTGCAATTCGAAAATGTAAAACTAATTCAATTATTGTAATGCACGATAATATAAAAACCGAGAATTACATTGAGCATAATTATGGCTTAGTGATTGATTATTTGTTAAATAATTCTTTTAATATCGGCGAGGCTGATGAATGTTTGAGTTAATTTTGTTTATTTCTCTTTGTTTATATACAATTCAAATAGTAATATTTATTATTGGAGCAAACAAAAAGTTTGAAAAACTAAATGAAGAAGAATTACCTACTGCAAGCGTAATAGTTGCTGCCAGAAATGAACAAGATAATATAGTGGATTGTTTAAATTCTCTAAATAATTTGAACTATCCCGAAGGTAAACTTGAAATTATAATTGTAGATGATAATTCGATTGATAAAACTGCCGAAATAATTAATGAATATATAAAAGATAAAAAACGATTTAAGTATCTTAAAGCTACTCAAAAAATTAGTAATTTAAAAGGGAAAGCAAATGCAATAGCTATAGGCATTAATAACTCCAAAGGAGAAATCATTTTAACTACTGATGCAGATTGCACGGTAAATAAAAATTGGGCAAAATCTATAGCTTCATATTATAAAAAGGATGTAGGCATAGTATGTGGTTATACAACTCAGTACGATAATAGTACTTTTAACGGTATGCAAGCAGCTGATTTTATATATTTATTAACTGTAGCAGGCGGAAGTATGAATTTAGGAAAACCTTTAAGTGCTATTGGTAATAATATGTCATATAGACGAACAGCTTACAATGAAGTTGGAGGTTATTCTGCTATTCCTTTTTCTGTTACCGAAGATTTTAAACTTTTAATGAGTATTCATGCTTTAAAAAAATATAAATCAATTTATCCACTTGATGAAAATGCTTTGGTTACCAGTAAACCATGTAGTAACATTAAAAGTTTATTTTGGCAGAAAAAAAGATGGGGAGTTGGAGGATTAGATAGCGATATAGTTGGTTATTTAGTAATGGCAAGCGGATTTATTGCCCATTTATTTTATTTTATTGCACCATTTTTAAGTTCAATAAATATTATTTGGATGCTGATTTATAAAATAATTTTAGACTATTCATTTATTAAACCGGTTTATATTAAGTTAAAACTTCAACTTAAAATAAGCCATTTTCTTGCATTCCAAGTTTATTTTATTATTTATGTATTATTATTACCAGTATTTTTACTATTTGGTAAAAAAGTGGTATGGAAAGGAAGAACCTACTGATGTTATTATTATGCAATTATTATGTTACATATAAATGTAATGCATTTTGCGAGTTTTGTCATTTTGCAGACCATTCGGTATTTAAGAATGTTAATAATGCAACTTTACAGGATTTTGAAAAGAATGTCTCTGAAATGGCAGATTTTGGTGTTAAATTTATTGATTTAACAGGTGGTGAACCTCTACTGAATAAAGATATTCATAATATGGCGAAGTTTGCAAGAAGCAAAAAAATGCAAACGAGTATTACTACAAATACATTATTATATCCAAAGTTTGCGGATAAACTTGCAGGCAATATCAATCTCCTCCACTTTTCATTAGATTCTCCGGATGAAGATGAACATAATAATATAAGAAAAGTAAATTGTTATAACTCAGTATTTAACAGTATTAATATTGCAAAATCGTTAGGAGAATATCCGGATATCTTGTTTACAGTTACAAATGAAACCGCAAAAAAGCTTCCTAAAATGTATGATATTGCTCAAAAGTACGACTTATTATTGATAGTTAATCCGGTTTTTTCATATTTTGGAAATCCGGGTTTATCTATGGAAACAATTGAATATATTGAAAAATTTATAAGCGGGAAGATGAATATCTATTTAAATAATGCATTTTTAAAGCTTAGAAAAGACGGAGGAAATAAAGTCGAAAATCCAAGTTGTAAAGCAGTTTCACGAGTGTTGGTTATTTCACCAAATAACGAAGTAATATTACCATGTTATCATTTTGAAAAAGCGAAAATAAAAATCACTGAAAATATTAAAGCGGTTATGAACACTGAAGCATATAAATACTACCTAATTAATGAAGGTAAATTCGATTTTTGTGAAGGATGCACTGTTAATTGTTATTTTGAACCATCGTTTGCTTTTCCAACTAATTATTATTCAATTATTAGTCTTTCTTCTAAGTTTAAGTATAGTTTTAATAAATTAGTTAAACAGAAATTAGTAGGCAAAATATTAAATTTTGGAGTTAAAAAGTAATGAAGAGAATTTTTTTTGTTTTGATGTTAATGTTACAATTAATAATTTATTCACAAACAAATTATGAATTATTTCCATCAAATTTAAACATTCAACCATATACTGCAAATTTTTTAGAACCTAAAGTTGGATTTTTATTCCAAACCGGCGGAAACAAAATTAGATTGGATATTGGTAATTCGTTAGATGTCATTCATTATAAAATAAGTGAATACCAAACAGTTTCAGGAGGAATTGATTTTTTTACTTTTACATACTTGTATGGTGAAAAAGATTTTCATTTTCCGGTTGATGCCGTTGATTATTTGTTTGGAATTAATTTAGGGTTTAAACAAATTAGAGAAAAAGACGAATTTGGGTTACGATTTAGATTTAGTCATATCTCGGCACATTTTGTTGACGGACATAGGGATAACATAAACGATAAATGGAAAGATGATATTAACCCAATTGTTTATAGTAGAGAATTTATTGAATTGTTGCCTTATTACAAAATACAAAATTTACGTTTGTATTTAGGAATGACATATTTATATCATGTTGATCCGACAACAATAGGAAAAGAAATTTACCAAGGTGGTTTTGATTATTTTATGAAAAATTTTATTAATGAGGATTTTACTCCGTTTATAGCGTATGACTTTAAAATTCAAAGAATTACAGAATACAAAGTAAATAGTGCATTGAGCGTAGGTATTAAAATAGGAAAACCGAATAGTAAAGGGTTAAGCATTTATTACCATTATTATAACGGTAAAAATATTCATGGCGAATATTATTTTATGGATGAAAAATTTAGTAGCATTGGGTTTAACTTGGATTTGTGATGCAAAAGATATTTAAAGATTATATTATTCACTTATTATTATTTATTTTTACTTTTATAACAACTGTAATTGCAGGCGTGGAATGGACAACCGGTAAACTTGCTCCTTATGAGTTCTCTTTCTTAATACATGGATTGCCTTATGCAATATCTCTTTTATCGATACTTGGAATTCATGAGTTTGGGCATTATTTTGCAGCAAAAATGCACAAGGTAAAATCTACTCTTCCGTTTTTTATTCCGATTCCACCTATACCCGGCATGCTTAATTTTGGAACAATGGGAGCAGTGATTAAAACTAAATCCGGAATTAGAAATAATATTCAAATGTTTGATATAGGTGTTTCTGGACCCATAGCCGGATTTATTGCATCGGTTATTATACTTATATATGGTTTTTATGCATTACCCGATGTTGAATATTTGCTTAACATTCATCCCGATTATTTTTCGCCAGAGTATGGTAATAGCGGCATTCAACTTGAATTTGGCAATAATTTAATGTTCACTATATTAAATTACATATTTAGTGAACCGGGCAAATTTATGCCTCCTATGAGTGAGATATACCATTATCCTTATTTATGTACCGGGTGGTTTGGTCTATTTGTAACTGCAATGAATTTAGTTCCGGTAGGTCAATTAGACGGTGGACATATAATTTACTCAATGTTCGGAGGTAAAAAACATGAAACTATAGCGGGTATTACTTTATCCTTTTTAATTTTATTGGGTGTACTCGGCATTATTCAATCTTTTGTTCCGTTAGGTATAAATATTGGATGGAGCGGATGGCTTTTTTGGGCTTTAATCCTTTTTTTTATAATAAAAATGAAACACCCTGAAGTAAATGATTTTAAAGAATTAGATAAAAAGCGAATTTGGGTCGGATATTTATCTTATATAATATTTATATTATCGTTTACTCCAAATCCTTTTATGATTACTTTTTAATTAATTAACTTAAATCTTATTCGTAAAACCCCGCCTTCATAACCTGTGGAAATTATTTTAAATTCGCCAATCTCTTTTGTATTACTAACATGAACTCCTGAACACGGACAAGAATCGTAATCACCAATATGGACAATACGGACCGATGTACCAAAATCTTCAGGCAATTTTGAAATATTATATTTATTTTCGGCATCGTTTAAACTAATTATCTCATCATAAACGTTATGATTTTGCCTTAATTCCGTGTTTACTTTTATTTCAATGTTTTTTATTTCATCTTCAGACAAATTTCTATCAAAATGATAATCACATTTCGATTTTTTCTTCTCAATGTGATTAGAAAATGATCTATCACAATTAAATATACGTACCATTGTTTGATTTAGAATATGTTCTGTTGTATGCATAGGGGCATAATAATCTTTTGGGTTTGAATTAACCATATTTTTTCTTTTTAATTTAATTTATATTAATTTGTCATGTAAAATTAATAAATTTTGTTATTTTATAAAAGCGAGTTTGAAAATGGAAAAAATTATAAAGTATTATTTTTTGTCAATATTAACTTTATTGATTTATAATACAAATTTTGCCGAGAGTTGGCAAACAAAATTTGAAAAAAGTAACTACTTGGAAACCGATAATTACGAAAGTACAATAAATTATTTTAAACAATTGGAAGTATATTCTGATTATGCAAAATTAATTAAAATTGGAATTTCGCCACAAGGAAGAGATATTTACTCTTTAATAATTAATAAAGATAAAATATTTGATTTAAAAGAAATTAGCAAATCTTTTAAAAGCATAGTATTAATACAAAATGGAATACATGCCGGAGAGATTGAGGGAAAAGATGCATGTATGTTGCTACTAAGAGATATTTTAATAACCAAAACAAAAGAAGATTTGCTTAAAAATGTTTGTTTAATTATTATTCCGGTATTAAATGTTGATGGTCATGAAAGAATAAGTAGATATAATAGAATTAATCAAAACGGACCAACATATATGGGCTGGCGTACAACAGCTAATAACTTAAACTTAAATAGAGATTATTTAAAAGCTGATGCACTGGAAATAAAAGCCTTTATTAAATTGTTTAATAATATAAATCCCGATATTTTTATAGATACTCATACAACAGATGGTTTAGATATGCAACCGGTTCTAACCTACTCAATTGAATGGCAAGGTAATGTAACTAATGTATTATCTGAATGGATTACTAAAATCTTTTTACCTGAAATTGAAAAATATATGTCATCTAAACAAGTGTTAACCGCTCCTTATGTTAATATGAATGATTATACCGATCCTTCAAAAGGTATTAATGCTTGGGTAAGCAGCCCAAAACTTTCAACAGGTTATGCGGCAATTAGAAACAAAATCGGAATTTTAATAGAAACTCATAGTCTTAAACCATATAAGGATAGAGTGTTTGCAACGTTGGATTTTTTGGAAGGAAGCATTAAGATTGCAAACACTCAAAATGAAAGTATTAAAAATAATTCCAAATTAGCTAAAATAGAAAATGATTTTGTGCATTGTAAATTAAAAAATCCTTATCCTTTTTCGTTCAGACTAACAAAAGATTCAATAATGTATAAATGGAAAGGAATAGTTGCTAAAAAAAGATATAGTAATATTGCCGGTGATACAATAATTTATTATGATAACGAAAAATATGAAAAAGAGGTGCCATATAAATATAGACTGGAAGGGAATAAATATGCCGTTGTTCCCAAATATTATATTATTCCTCAAGAATGGACAGAAGTTATTAATATTTTAAAATTACACGGTTGCCAATACTATACTCAATCAAACGATACAATTGTTACCGGTTATACTTATAAGTTTAAAAATGTTAAATTTGGCACAATGCCGTATGAAGGGCGATTTCAACCATCGTTTGATATGGATACGATCAAATTAAATTGTGAAATAAGAAAAGGGGATTATCTTTTTCCTACTGACAATAATTTATTAGGCATTTTGGTTTATTTATTAGAACCGAATACTAATGATTCTTTTATAAAATGGGGTTTTTTTAATGCAATATTTGAACAAAAAGAATATTATGAAATTTACTCAATGGTACCTGTTGCCGAAAGAATGTATAATGAAAATACGGAATTGAAAAATGAGTTTATTGGACTTACACATGATGATAAAAAATTTGCCGAGAATATTTATGAGAGATTAAACTACTTTTACAAGAACTCCGATTATTTTGATAAAAAATTTAACGTTTACCCAATACTAAAAGTATTTTAAGATGAATATTAAGAGAACTTTAGATTATATATGGAATAGCATAGTTGTAATTGGAATAACAGTTTTAACGGTTATTATTCCGCTTAACTATTTACAACACAATAAACTTATAATTGAATTTAGTGCTATTTTATTAGCAATAAAATCTATATTTATTTTGGATGTTTTTTATAATCTTGCAAAATATAAAAGTGTATCTAAAGGTTCGGATAGTAATTACTTTAAAAATGGGTTGTTATCATACTTAAAGAGATGGTTTTTTATAGATTTATT
>DAINPX010000087.1:0-10009 GCA_036743235.1 Melioribacteraceae bacterium | reverse complement strand
TGATTCTCCAATAACAGCACAAGCTGGGACGGCAACAAAATCACTTCTTTCTCTGCGTGATATTATTTCGGAAAAAGTTGAAAAGTCAACAGATTTAATTGGAGACATTAGTGTAGCTATTGGTTTCATCATCCCTCTTACAATAATCGGCAATCCTGTACTAATTCCTCCTTCTATACCCCCTGCTTTATTAGAACTTCTCGAAAAAGAATTATTAACCAATGTAATTTCATCATGACTTTCCGATCCAAAAGATTGGGCAATATTTAAAGCATCTCCAATTTCGACTCCTTTAACTGCGTTAATGGACATAATTGAAGATGCTATTTCGGTATCAAGCCTTTTATCATAATGCATATAACTCCCTAAACCATACGGTACTCCAGTCGCAATGGTAAAAAATGTTCCGCCTAAAGTATCACCTCTTTTTTTGGTTAATTTTATTTTCTCAATAATTTTCGCTTCCTGTGTTACATCCAATACTCTGACTTCACTAATATCAGCTTTTTTGGATAATTCTTCGGCATTAATAAAATACTTAAAAAAATCGTTCATAAAGAACTTTTTAATTAAACTATCTTCCGAGTAAATTCCACCGATACTCTCAACAAAACTGCCAACTTTAATATCAAATTGATTTAACAAAAGTTTTGCCACTGCACCTGCAGCAACTCTGCTAGCAGTCTCCCTTGCACTCGATCTTTCAATAGAATTACGGATATCATCAAACCAATACTTTTGAGTACCGGTTAAATCAGCATGACCCGGTCTTGGAACAGAAATTTTTTCTAATAATTCCGGTTTTAACATTTGATTCATGTTTTCTGTCCAAGCTTCCCAATCGTAATTTTTAATAAACATAGATATCGGAGAGCCTAATGTTTTACCAAACCGAACACCTGATAGTAACTCAATTTTATCAGTCTCTATTTTCATCCTTAAACCGCGTCCGTATCCGGATTGTCTCCTCTTTAATTCATTATTAATAAAATCTATATCAAACGGAATATTTGAAGGAAATCCTTCTACAATAATTGTTAATCCTTTTCCGTGAGATTCACCTGCAGTTAAAAATCTAATCATATATTATCTTTATATTTATTAAAAATCTTGAATATAAATTTACAATTGTTTTGTAACGATACCAAACACTTTAGTTAAAAAATAAGACTTTAGATATAAAAAATCCCCCTCAAAAAACATTTAAGGAGGATCTAAATATAAACAAATAAATCATTTATATTAATTAGGAATCTCTAAACCAACTATTCTATTATTTTCTTTATCTAATGCAATGGTAAGTAATACAGATTTACCTTTTTTCTTATTTATCAATTCTTCAAATTCTTTAATATTATTAACAGGCTTCCTATCTACCTCAAGAATTAAAGTATTTTTAAAAATGTTTTGATTAAAAGCCTTACTAAATCTTTTTACTTCAGTAACTTTTACACCGTTATTTGCACCAAAATCATCTAATTCTTTATCAGTCGGATTTGCAACAGTTAAACCAATATCATCCAATTTAATTTCTTTTCCCGGCTTAGAGTTTTCACCGGTATCACGTTTTCTTGCATTTACAGGATCTATCGATTTATCTTTATCCGGTGCTTTTAATTCGATATATCTTTCAATTTCTTTTCCGTCGCGATATAAAGTTAACTTAACTTCATCACCGGCACGTTTTTTGGCAATATATGCCTGAAGTTCATTTGGTTTATTAACTTCTACTCCGTTTACTTTAATAATAATATCACCAATTTTAATATCTTCTTTTGCTGCAGCACCATCTTTAACAATTCCTTGTATCATTATTCCTTTTGGTTTATCCAACCCAACAGCATCTGCCGTAGCTGCATCAACTTCAGAAATATTTACTCCAATGTAACCTCTGGAAACTTTGCCGTTTGCTATTAAATCAGAGGCAACAGCTTTTGCTATATTAATTGGGATGGCAAACCCGTAACCTATATAACTACCTGTTACACCGTTTGTTGCAATTGCCGTGTTTATACCAACAACCGAACCTGATAAATCAACTAAAGCTCCTCCGCTATTACCCGGATTAATAGCAGCATCAGTTTGAATAAAATTTTCAACTCCGTAACTTTCTTTTATGAGGTTTAAACTCCTGCCTACAGCACTTACAATACCGGCTGTTACAGTAGAGGACAAAGACAAAGGATTGCCTATTGCCATAACCCATTGACCAACTTTAAGTTTATCGGAATCTCCCAAATAAGCTTCGCTTAAACCGCTTGTTTCTATTTGAATAACTGCTAAATCAGTTAATGGGTCATTACCGATAATTTTAGCAGAGTATTTTCTTTTATCATGTAGTTGAACTTCGATATTAATTGCATTTTCAACAACATGATTATTTGTTAATATATAACCGTCATCCGATATTATTACCCCGCTACCTCCCCCCATCTGTTCTCTTGGCGTATCAGGATTAAACGGAAAGAAAAATTTAAACTGCTCCGGTATCTCTTGCTCTTTACTTCTACTAACTACTTCAATTTGAACAATTGAAGGAGTAACCTTGTCGGCAACTTCAATAAATGCATTATTAAAGGCTAATGCGGTTGCATCTATGTTTTTTATAGGGGGTTCGTCAAGTCCTAATTTAACATCTGCATATCCCGGTTTAACCCAGCCAAATCCGCTTACCAATACAGCCCCAAATACAAATCCCGCAAACAATAGTGTTAGCGTTCCTATTAAACTTTTTTTGTTCATAAGATTTCTCCGTTTTAATATATCTGTAAGGATAATAATCCCCTAAATTCAGGGATATTTCTTTTTAGGTACCTAAGTAAATACGTAATTATTAAATCTAGATTTTTTGTATTATTTACTTTATTTGTATTATTTAGACTTTTACAAAAATAAAAAAGTTCCTTAGAAATATTAATAGGAATATCCGAATCTTTAAAACAATCATTACATACCGTACCATTGTTTAGATCAAATAATCCATTTTCACTCACAATTTTGTTATTGCATATTGAACATGTACCAAAATCAATTTCATATCCTAATTCTTTAATAAAGAACAAACAAAATTTTACAAATAACAATTTAGGTTCATCTTCTTTTAAATCTATTAATTTTAATATTTTCTGTAAACCAGAAAATAATAAAGCATTTGCTTCACCTTCGTGAATCAATTCGTTAAAAAGTTCTAAAATTGCTGTTGCATATTTTAATAAATTAATGTCTGATTTTATATTTGGATAGTAATCAATTAAATCAGCTTGAGTTAATAATTGAACTGTTCTACTGTTTTTATTATAATAAACAATTTCTATTAGATTAAATATATCAACTATTGCCCCAATTTTTGAATTTTTTTGCCTACCAGATTTAATTATGACAGATATTTTACCGTATTTAGCAGTATATAATGTTGCTATTTTACTAGTATCCCCAAAATCCATCTTTTTTATACATATACCCTTTGTTTTATTTATTTCAGACATTTAAATCAAAAGGATACGTAAATATTCCATTATCGGTTATTATTCCCGAAATTAATTCTGCAGGAATTATATCGAAAGCAGGGTTATATATAGGATATGTACTTTTAGTAAATTTTATATTACAAATTCTGCTTATTTCAAATTTACTCCGTTCTTCGATGGGAATATCTTTACCGCTACTACAATTAAAATCTATAGTAGAAACAGGGGCTGCAACAAAAAAAGGAATATTATGATATCTACAATTAACGGCAAGGTTATAAGAACCGATTTTATTAGCAGTATCTCCGTTTTTTGCAATCCTATCTGCACCAACAATTGCCAAATCAATTTTTTTTTGTTGCATTAAAAAAGCTGCAGCAGAATCTACATTAATAGCAAAAGGTATTTCGTTTTTCTTTAACTCAAACGCCGTTAACCTACTTCCTTGCATCAATGGTCTTGTTTCATCTACATATACAAATTTAACTAATTTATTATTATACGCATTAATTATAATATTTAATGCAGTCCCGTTTCCACCTGTAGCAAGTTTACCGGTATTACAATGTGTAAGCACGATAGAATTTTCACTAAAAATACTCAAACCGTTATTTGCAATTTTTTCACACTTTACAATATCTTCATCATGTATTTTTTTTGCACAAATAAGCAAACTATTATAAATATCGGAAGACTGGCTCAACTGTAAATATGTTTGCTTAATTTTATTAATAGCATAAAACAGATTAACCGCAGTAGGTCTTGTACTTTCTATACGTTTAAAGACCAAGTTGAAATAATCATCATCTAAAACATTATTATTTTTAAAGGCTAAAGAAATTGCATAAGCAGCAGCAATTCCTATAGCAGGTGCTCCTCTAATGCATAAATCTTCAATCGCCTTTGCAATAACTTCATAGTCATCTGTACAAATATAATCTTCTGAAAGAGGTAAAGATGTTTGATCTAAAAAGATCAATTTATCATTTTCAAATTTTAACGCAAAATATTCTTTGTTTTTCATCAGAAGCTAGAAAGTTTTTTAAAAGTTACGTATCTATCGTTAATTTGTTCTAATTTCAAATTTTCAATACCTAAAGTGCTAAATTTTTCTACATTAAAAGAAGCTAAAACACTTCCATAAATAACGCCTTTTTTAAGATTTTCAAACGAAATATCATCTGTACTTGCAATATAGCCTGCAAGCCCTCCGGCAAATGTATCACCGGCACCAGTTGGGTCAATAATTGACTTTAATGGTAAGGCAGGAGCCGAAAACACTTCATTTCCGTTAAATAGCAACGCCCCATGTTCTCCTTTTTTAATTATAAGATTTTTGCAACCTAAACTAATAATTTTTTCGGCTGCCTGTATTGTGTTATGCTCCTTCGATATCATTCTTGCTTCAGAATCATTGATAATTAACAAATCAGCTTTGGATATAACTTCTATAAGTTCTTTAAACCTAATATTAATCCATAAATTCATACTATCAACAATAATAAATTTTGGATTTTTTAATTGAGCTATTACATTAAGCTGTAAAACCGGATCAATATTCCCTAACATTATGTATTTAGATTCTTTTAATTCTTCGGGTATAATTGGATTAAAATTTTCAAAAACATTTAAATCTGTAAATAATGTATCTCGATCATTAAAATTCAGATGATACTTTCCTCCCCATCTAAAAGTCTTTCCTCCCTTAATAATCTCGAGATAATCTAAATTACCGTTATGATTTTTTAGTAAGTTAATATATTTTTGTTCAAAATCCTCTCCTACAACGCCAATTATATTTACAGGTTTCGTAAAGTATCCTGCAGCAATTGTAATATATGTTGTTGAACCTCCTAAAGCATTTTCTACTTTATCAAAAGGAGTTTCTACCGTATCAAAAGCAATAGAACCCACCACTAATAAATCATTTTTTGATTTCATTATCCACCGAAAATTTTAATTTTATCTTTTAAATATAAATTAATTTTCCTATAATTTAAACTAAATTTTAATTTTAATAAACTTAAGATTACCATTTTTTGATGAAAAGCGTTCACAAATTAAAGCCATTGAATGTCGCTGATCTGACCATGCAACTAAAGTGCTTGCTTCGTTATATTTTACCCATCTATAACAATTATGCTCCTCTGATATATTTACTTTTTGATTCAGATTTACGCTAACGGCAAAAACAGGAATCATACTGATAATATCCTTTTCATAAGAATAATAACCACTTAATGTAGGGACAACATAAATATCATCTACAATTATACCTGTTTCTTCATAAATCTCTCGTATAGCAGTTTCATAAGCCTTCTCATTATTATCTATTGTACCGGTAATCGGTTGCCATATGTTTGGGTATTTTTCGGTTTCTGCCCGGCGTAATAACAAGAATTCTAAATCGTTATTGTTAATTCTAAAAATATGAGCTTCAATTAAAGATTGTTCAAATTTCATTAGCCTTTCTCCATTTAAAAATATGCTCTTGCTTCTGCTTTTAAAGTATGAATTACTTTTGAACTTCCTAATTTTCTTAATGAATAATTTAAATTTGTCTGTAAATTACTCCCAATTCTATAATCAAAATTTAAACTACCTGTAAAGTTTTTACCAAAACTATTTCCTTTTAATATTTCAAACGGAATGATATTTTCAGTTTGATTAGATGATAATTCCTTTCTTTCTCCTTCTATTCTTAATCGCCCTTTTCCACCAAATGAAATTGTTACCCTTATCCCTTGTGCATTGATATCAATTATTGTTGGTTGTATCGGATAAATATCTTTATCTCTACCAACTGAAAATATTAAACCTACCTCAACTATCTGATAAGGTCGATATGAAAAGTCCGTGCTTAGCAGTTGGGAATTTACAATCCTACTCCTTTTTAAATATTCAGGAGCTGTGTAATTATCTGCAGTAAAAGTCAAATCAGTTTGATTAACTATTTCTTTAACCAATGCAAATCTAATTCTAAATGTATTTTCTCTATAATACCCTTTTTCAACACCACTGCTATAACTATTTAATGATTTTCGTTGAGTATATCTATACCTAAATGAAAGTGTAGAACTATTTCGGAATAAAAATATATCTTGTTGAAATAAATTTGTACCTCTTATAGTTAAACTATCATTTAAAAACTTGCTAAAATTTAACAAATAAATTTGCTTAATATCTTTTTCTTTGTTATTCTCTTCTACCCTAAATAAAGTTTCGGATGACAAATTTGTGATAAACTCTTCTAATAATGATTTTCCTAAATTTAGCCTATTTAAATCGATTCTCCATCTTGTATTTAATTTTAAATTAATAATAGGAAACAATTCGTCAGTGGGAATAGTAGTTTGAATAAAATCACCTTCATAAATTGTTTGTTCAAATTCATTTTCATCTGCAATTCCGTTATTATTCAAATCTCCTTTATAAATATAATTACCTTGTCCAATCGGAACTTTAATAAAAACTTTTTCAAGCCTTGATACTTTTTCGGTAAATGTTTCATAAAATAAATCACCGGTAATTAAATCCATAAATAAGTTAAATTTAGATTGAGATTTAAATAATACTGTTTCACTGTTTGAATAACCCTTTTGTAAAAAAATTTTAGAATAATTTAATTTCCGAGTAGTTAATAAAACTTCTGTACTAAACTCTTTTACACCCTTATAAGTTAAATTATATGAATTGATTTTGGAACTACTAAACATTTCAAACTTTCCATTTATCGGATTATAATCTTCTCTAAAAATGTATTTATATGAAAAATTTAAGCCCATGAAAGATATTAAATCAATTGTCGGGCTAAATTCATTAAACTTTAAACTATTATAGGTTAACGAGTCTTTTTTATTATAATTTTCCCTTTTTACTTCTGCAGAAAATTCAAAACCCGGCTTAATAAAGCCATAAATATAATTTACTTTTCCTAATTGTTTAATCCAATTTGCGGTAATAATACCGGATACACTTTTCACAATATCAATATCATAATTTATTAAAAAAAGATTATTTTTTTCAGATTTTACATTGATATTATATTTTTCAGAATTAAATAAGTCCCCCTTTTTAATATATCCGTATTTTCCTGCTATTAAAGAATAATTATTTGGTAAATAATTTATAGAATACTCTCTAAGAATCTCATCATAAATGATACTATTATCAAGATTATAATATCTATCAAATTCAACGCTATTAATTCGTTCAAGAGATACAAATCTACTTTCAACAAATCTATCTTTTAAGTTTACTCCTAATTTTCCCAAATTTTGTCCGGCTAAAGAAAACTCTATTGGTTTAATATTTAGAATAATATTTCTTGCATAACCGTAATTATCTTTATCATCAAGGTTAGAAAATAAGTTTTGGTCAAATTCGCTACCTGCCAATTCAAATATCAAGCTTATATCTTTTGTAAAATCATAATTTAAATTAATATTTCCAAGTTGTTTGCGTTGAGGTAAAGGTAAAAATTTAATAGGCAGATATGTTCCTTTACCTATTCCTACAAATTGATAATTACCTAAACTTACCGAATTATAATCTCCCTTATTTTCTCCAACATAACTAAAAACGACATTATATATTGCATAATTATTACCGGGGTTGTAGATATAGTATGAATAATTTTGATTATTTATTAAAGTATCGACTTTTAAGTATGTTCCTATAATTCTACCTAATGAGTCTGGTAAATCTTCTGTAACCCCACTTCTTGCTGCAAGTTGTTGATTGTCTCCAGCATTTGCTAGAATTTTTTTATCATCATCCGATAATACTAAGTCGATAGGATTATTTTTATCGTCAGCTTCGCTAAAATAACTAACCCCGATTTTAAATTTTTTATTAATAAGAGAAAAATTGGAATTATTGCCTAAAAAATTCCTTGCATACTGTCTGTCTGAGTATTCATATTCAACCGTTATTCTACTTGATGATGTAATTAGTTTTTTGGGTCTAAAAGTAATTTGGGCATTAGAATATTCAATTGTATAATCATTATTCTCTCCCCTTTTTAACAATTCACCATTTAAATATACTTTTTCGCTTCCTGCAATAATAATCATATTTCTTTCATTATTTGCTCCGGTAAGTCTATAAGGTCCTTGTACACCGTCAATACCATTAAATTTATTTGTGTTAAATTTACCTCTTGAAGTAGCATAGGCAAAATTGGAATTAAAATCGTTAAACATAACTTCGGCTTTTAACCCCTGAAGCTTTCTGCTAAAAACTCCAAATTGACCTATGTTAGAATTGTAATCATAATCGCCAAATGTACCTATTGCATTTTTGTGCTTAATTTCGATAAAAACTTTATCTAACTCTTCTAATTTTTCACTATTTCCTTCAGGCTGAATTGGAGTGTTTTCATCGGTTAATGCAGCTGTTATTTCGATATCATCAGAAAGTTTACCGCTAAGTTGTAATCTTAATCCGCTATTTAAAGTAAAATCTTTATTTGTTCCGACAGTAAAACCTCTAACAATGGTACCGCTTTTTTGTAAGCCCTTCCCAAATATTGCATCTCCAGTAAATGCATTTGGATCAAGCTTAATTATCCGAATCGAATCTCTAAAAGAAGTATCATACTTTGTAACCAACGTTTTTTTCTGATATGTTTTCTTTAAACCGTATCTATAAGTTTTATAAAAAATATAAAGTGTATCAAAAATTGAGTATTCCAAACTATCACTAAGTGATATAACTCCATCAATAAAAGAAAACTTATAGTCTTTAGTTCTTAGTTTATTACCCCTAATTACCAAAGAATCCGAAAAAGGAACAACATTAGTTGAGGATATAAAATATTTATTTGAAAAATTAATTTTTAATGTATCAATTTTTTGAATAAAATATAATTTTTCTTGCCCAATTATTGCAGTAGCAAAAAAAAATGCTAAAACTAAACAAAACTTAAATTTTATCAATTATCGCTTATACTTTAAAATTATTATTTTAAATTTAAGGAAATTTTTAATCTTGGAAAGATAAAAAAAAGCCTCAACAAAAAAAACGTTGAGGCAAATATTTATTCGTATCTGAGGGCTTCAATAGGGTCTAAATTAGAGGCTTTGTAAGCAGGATAAGTTCCGAATAAAACACCTATAAACACGCATAATCCGACTCCAAACATTACAGAATCAATCGGAATAGTTGCAACTGCGTTTAAGGCAGAACCGGCTAAATTACCCACCAATACACCCAAAAATATACCAATAACTCCTCCGAAGAGTGATAGAACTATTGATTCAATTAAAAATTGGAATAAAATATTGCTTCTTTTTGCTCCAATAGCTTTTCTAATTCCAATTTCTTTTGTTCTTTCCGTAACGCTAACCAACATAATATTCATTATGCCTATACCGGCAGCTAACAAAGCAATTCCGGCAATAACAATAGCACCAATTCTTACACCGGATGTAATATCATTTATCTGTTTTAATACATTTTCATTTGTCCTGATATCAAAATCGTTCTCTTCACCTGGGGGTACCTTACGAATGGTTCGCATGTAGCCTTCCGATTTTTCG
>DAINPX010000086.1:0-10010 GCA_036743235.1 Melioribacteraceae bacterium | reverse complement strand
TAGATTTGGTAATATTTATGGTGAAGGTGATAATAATTTTTCCAGAATAATTCCAGGAATTATGATGTCACTTTTAAAAAATGAAACATTAGAACTGAGAAGTGATGGTAAAGCCATAAGGGACTATCTTTATGTTAAAGATGTGGTGAGAGGATATTTAATGCTGGCAGAAAAAATAAATGAAGTTAAAGGAGAAGCTTTTAATTTGTTTGTTAAATTATTAGATACAATACGAAATGAGATTGTTTCGGTTTGTTTTAAGTTATTTCCAACAGTAGTTGAAGAAACCGAGACGAAACGAACAATACAAACAAGCCGCATTCGTACTATAAAAGAAGACTCCGATAATTTAAGTTTATCAGATAGTGAAGGCGGAAAAATTGCCTCAAATAGAGGTAAACAACAGCCTATAAGAGTAGAAGAAAAGATTGGTAGAAATGATCCTTGCCCATGTGGAAGTGGAAAAAAATATAAAAACTGTCATGGTAAACAAGCTTAGTAGGTGTTAGATGAAAAAAATTGAAGCCATTATTAGACCTTTTAAAATTGATGAAGTAAAAGAAGCTTTGTTGGAAGAAGGAGTTAGAGGGTTAACTCTGTGTGAGGTTAGAGGATATGGACGTCAAAAAGGTCATAAAGAAGTTTACAGAGGGAGTGAATATCAAATTGAATTTGTTCCAAAAATTAAACTTGAAGTTGTTGTGGATGACACAATTGCAGAAAAGGTTATTGAAGCAATTTTAAAGACGGCAAAAACCGGAGAAATTGGTGACGGAAAAATTTTTGTTTATGATGTTGCCGATGTTATAAGAATAAGAACAGAAGAATCAGGACTTTCCGCATTATAAAATTACAAGGTTACATGAAATTTAAAGTCAAAAAATTATTATTTGTTTCATCTTTATTAATACTGACGGGGTGTGGAGTTTGGAGAAATTTTACAACATACTTTAATAGGTATTATAATACTTCCTTGCAGTTTGAAAATGCAATGGACGAATTGGAAAAGCAAAAGAAAGATATATTCGCTTTTAAAGAGGAACCGGTACCTCAAGCTGCCAAACAAAGTTTTGATAAAGTTGTTGAAAAAGCTTCTAAAATTTTGCAGTTTGATTCCAAATCGGCATTTTTTGATGATGCATTGTTATTAATAGGAAAATCTTTTTACTATTTGCAAGAATATTCTAAAGCATATAGAAAGTTTCAAGAACTTTCAACCATTCAAGACAGTGATTTGCTTTTGGAGAATAAATTGTGGATCGGCAAATCGCAATTACAATTAAGACTTTTTGAGGACGGATTAAATACTTTGGAAGAAGTAAAGCAAGAAGCAACAGAAAAAGAGGAAAACGAAATTTTTATTGAAGCTTCTTTAAGACAAATAGCATATTATAAGTATAGAGAAGAATATAGAAAAGCTATTGAAATGGCAACCACTTTAATGGATATTTCCGATTCTGACGAACTTAAAGCCGAAGTAACAAATGAAATCGGAAAACTATATGTTAAATTGGAAGACTATGAAAATGCCGCATCTTATTTTGCTCAGGTAACTTCTTATGAACCTACTTTTGAAGTTGAATTCAGCAGTAAATTAGAGTTAGCAAAATTAAATAAAATTTTAGGAAGAAAAGATAAAAGTTTGGAAGTTTTATTAGAACTAAAAGATCAAAACAAATATAAACCATATTTAGATCAAATTAATTTGGAAATAGGTCTTATCAAATATGAACAAAATGATATTATAGAAGCCTATTCAGTTTTTACTGAAGTGGATACTACTTACAAACAATCATCTTCAGGCGGGTTTGCAGCATATATGCGTGCAGAAATAATGAAAGACTATTATAAAAATTACGATAGTGCCAAAATATTTTACGATAAAGTAGGCGGTAGCCAGGCATTAGTTGAATATAAAGACAAAGCCAAAAAAAGATCTGAAATATTAAAAAAGCTTCTTACATATCGTGAATCATTGGTGAAATATAATAAGCAACTTCTTTATTTGGAAAATCCTGAAATTTATGCTCAGGATTCGGTTGATTATGTATTATGGAAAAACAGAGATTCATTAGTAATAAAAGCAGAACAAGAAGAAGCAAAAGCAAACAAAACTACAGTTAAAACGTTAACACAACCTGTTAAATCTACTATTTCGGCAGATAGCTTGAAAAAGATTATGTCTAAATTTGAGTATGATTATGCTAATGTGTTTTTTGGTGAACTTAGCGAGCCTGACTCTTCATACAAATATTACACTAATATAATTGAAAATTATCCTAAAACACAATATACTCCTAAATCATATTTCGCTTTAGCTTCTTATTATGATTTAAAGGGGAATAAGGAAACTTCGGATAGTTTATACAAATATGTTTATGATAATTATCCCAATGATCCTATTGTTAACATAATAGCTAATAGATTAGGTTTGACCGAGGTAGATCTAACTTCCGATCCGGTAGAAAAGAGTTATAAGGATGCTGAAAAAATTTATCTTAAAAAAGATTTTAAAGCTGCAATAAGTAGTTTAAAGAAGATTTACAAGGAAAATGATAAATCTTTGTTTGCTGCAAAATCGTTATATACTATAGGTTTTATCTTTGAAAACGATCTAAAATTATTCGATTCGGCAGCGGTTTATTACGATACTTTGAGTATTAAGTATAAAAATACTGAGTATGCAAGAAATATTACTGCAAAATTAGGCTTTTACAAACAGGAAGAAAGAAGAAAAATTGCCATTCGAGATTCTATTGCCAAAGCAAAAGAAGATAGTATAAAAACTTTAGTTTTAGAAGCAGAAAAGAAGAAAGAAGAACAAAGAATTTTGGATAGCTTAAACCAAGTGGAAAAAATGGTTTCACCTGAAGTTTTGCAACCCGAAAATGAAAATCCAGATTCAACAGAAATCAAAAATCCTTTAGGTTATAATAATTGCGATATAGATTTAATTAAATTCAAAAGTATAATATTTCTAAAAGACTATTTTAAGAAAGTAACTTATTATGGTTACGCGTAAAACTGTTTTATCATTTATAGAAAACGGTGAGAACCTTTTTGTTGAGTTTAAACAACGGTTTTCATCGTTTGAAAAAATTGCAAAGGAGATAATTGCTTTTGCAAATACTAAGGGGGGAGTAATTATTTTTGGCGTTGAAGATGATAAACGAATTTACGGTATTGAGAGTGAAAAAGGGGAGACGGAATTAATAAACCAAGCAGCAAAGTTATATTGTAATCCCCCTGTTGATATTAATTTTTATTATTTTAATATTGAAAATAAAGAACTTGTTGTTGTTGAAATTTTCGAGTCCAAAAACAAACCTCATCGTTTGGAAGATTACAAAGAACATTTAGATGCCAATACAGCAGAAGTTTATATTAGGGTTAATGACAAAAGCATTCCGGCAAGCAAAGAGATGATAAAACTTTTACAAGCCGAATCTAACAGTTTAGCTTTAAAAAATTATATAATTGGTGAAAGCGAAAAGGCAGTTTTTAATTTTTTGGATAATAATGATTTTATAACAGTGAAACAGTTATGCAATTATGGTAACCTATCTAAACGAAGAGCGTCACGTACATTAATAAAAATGGTTAGAGCAGGATTATTGTTTATTCATACAAAAGATAACGGTGAAGAGTATTTTACAAATTCAGGTTATCAGCAGAGTTAAATATTTTTCTAAGCTCAAAAATCGAGATTCCGTAAGCAACCGCCGCATTCAATGAATGTTTAATTCCATACTGTGGAATTTCAAAAGAATAATCGCATAAATCTAATAATTCCTGTTTAACTCCTGTAATTTCATTACCGACTATTAAACAAATAGGAAAAAAATCCGGCTCAATGCTATAATACGGAATACTATTTTCACTAATTTCTAAAGCAGCAATAGTAAAGCCTAAATCTTTTAGATGTCTAATTTTTTCGACAGGATCGGTTACATACTCCCAATCTATACTTTCGGTAGCACCCAAAGAGGTTTTTAGCACTTCCTTATTAGGAGGTGTAGGTGTATAACCGCAAAGTAGTAATTTGCTTATCATTGCAGCATCCGAAGTCCTAAATATGGAACCGACATTATATCCGCTGCGAATACTATCCAGCATTACATATACCGGCATTTTTTTTGCCGAATTCAAAGTTTCTAAAGTTACCCTTTTTTCGGTAATTTCTAAGTGTGTGAGTTTACGCATAATTTATTTCGAAAATACTTTTAATCCTATTATTCCAATTACTACCAAGAAAATAAATCCTATTCTAATTAGCTCCTTCGATTCGTTAAAATAAATCATGCCGTATATAGCAGTACCTGCTGCGCCAATACCTGTCCAAACAGCGTAAGCAGTACCAATCGGTAAGTTTTTTGAACCCATGGCTAAAAACAAATAACTTAAAATCATACAAATGCCGGTAAATATAGAAGGGTAGAGTTTTGTAAAACCGTTACTATATTTTAAACCAACTGCCCAACAAATCTCGAATAAAGAAGCAATGAAGATATAAACCCAACTCATATTTTTACCTTTTGTTGTTTTATTGCTAACTGCCCACAAGCTGCCGCAATATCATCTCCCCTTGTATCTCTTAACATTACGGTTATATTTTTACTTCGCAATTTATCGGCAAAAACTTCAATCTCGTTATAAGGTGTAGGTTCTAACTCTGCAGAAATACCATTAGGCTCTATATGCTTTATACTGTTAAAAGGAATTATGTTTATTTTTGAAGGAAGTTGACTGCAAAGTCTTACAATT
This sequence comes from Melioribacteraceae bacterium, assembly GCA_036743235.1. Taxonomy (GTDB): domain Bacteria; phylum Bacteroidota; class Ignavibacteria; order Ignavibacteriales; family Melioribacteraceae; genus JAEXOD01. Next base: position 5,246 of record DAINPX010000086.1, on the reverse strand, counting down.
CCTTTAATATCTTCTTCTCTGTCGTTTATTCCTTTAAGCATTGTATATTCAAATGTAATTCTATTTTTAACCATACTTGTATAATATTTTAAAGAATCAATTACTGTTTCGAGAGGAAACTTAATATTTATTGGCATAATTAAACTTCTGATATCATTATATGTTGAATGTAAGGATAGAGCTAATTTGACTTTTATACCGCTATCGGCTAAAGCTTTTATTTTTTCAGGTATTCCGGCAGTAGAAAGAGTAATTCTATTCCGGCTTATTCCAACACTTTTTTCATTTGTTAATATATAAAGCGAACGTATTGTGTTATTGTAATTTATTAAGGGTTCACCCATACCCATATAAACAATATTAGTAATAGAATCCTTACCAAAATTATTACAAGCAATTAAGTATTGATCAATTATTTCACCGGCACTTAAATTTCTTTTATAACCCATTACTCCTGTTGCACAAAATTTGCAATCTAAAGGACAACCTACTTGAGTACTTATGCAAAGCGTATTTCTTTCGTCACCGGGAATTAAAACCGACTCTATTAACTTATCATCGTAAGTTTTTAATAATAATTTATTTGTATTATTATAACCGGATTTTTGCAAATCAACTACATTTAGAGAATTTATTTCGGCTAAATTATTTAATTTGCTGCGTAATTCTTTAGAAAAATTTGCCATATCATCAAATGATTTAACTTGATGATTATATAACCAATTAAATAATTGTTTTGCTCTATATCTCGGTTCATTAATATCAGCAAAAAAATGTTCTAATTCGGTTTCGGTTAAGCCTTTTAATTCGGTTTTTTTTATTGTTGCCATATTCAAAATTATTTAAACTTATAAAATAATAAAGTAAAAAGATAAATAAAAGACAAAAATGAAGTGTAAAACTTAAAGAATTATTGTGTTTATTTGCTAATTTAAAAATATATAAGTAAATTAAAATATTATATCATTTATTATCGGGGATATTATGGAATTTAAGTTTTCCGAGCAACAATTGATGATAAAAAATTTAGCTAAAGAATTTGCTGAAAAAGAAATTGCAAAAAGTTGTGTTGAAAGAGATAAAAATGCAGAATTTCCAACTGAAATTATTAAAAAACTTGGTGAACTTGGTTTTTTAGGAATGAAAGTATCTCCGGAGTATGGGGGAATAGGTTTAGATACAATGTGTTATGTTTTGGCATTAATAGAAATATCGAAAGTTGATGCAAGTGTTGGAGTTATACTTTCTGTAATAAATTCACTTGTTAATTACGTTTTAGAAAACTACGGAAGCGATTTGATAAAGACTAAATATCTTAATGAAATTGCAAGCGGAAAAAAAATCGGAGCATTTGCATTAAGTGAACCTGAAGCCGGAAGCGATGCAACAAAGCAAAAAACTTTTGCAAAACGTTTTGGGAACGAATGGATAATTAACGGTACTAAAAATTGGATAACAAACGGCACAACAGCCGATTATTACATAGTATTTGCTCAAACAAATCTATCCTTAAAGCATAAAGGAATTTCGGCATTTATTATTGAAAAAGGAACCAAAGGTTTTGAATTAGGTGCAAAAGAAGATAAAATGGGAATAAGAAGCAGTGATACATGTTCTTTATTATTTGATAATTGTGCAATTCCGAGTGAAAACTTAATTGGTGTTGAAGGAGACGGTTTTAAATATGCAATGTCGGCATTAAACGGCGGAAGAATAGGTATTGCTGCTCAATCAATTGGTATTGCCGAAGCTTCGTTTGAAGCTGCATTAAAGTATTCAAAAACACGTAAAGCATTTGGTACAGAAATTATGAATCACCAAGCAATTCAGTTTAAAATTGCCGAGATGGCATTAGAAATTGAAGCAGCAAAATTATTAACCTACAAGGCTGCTAATTTAAAAGATAGCGGAAAAAGCTTTAGTATGGAATCTGCAATGGCAAAGTTAAAAGCATCTAAAACTGCTGTTAATTGTGCGTTAGAATCAGTGCAAATACACGGTGGATATGGATATGTAAGGGAATATTTAGTAGAAAGGTATTTAAGAGATGCAAAAGTTACCGAGATTTATGAAGGTACTTCCGAAATACAAAAAATTATTATTTTTAGGGAGTTATTAAAATTATGATATTACCTGTTTTTATTAAACCGGTTAGTAATAACCAAATATTTGTTAAGTATAATGACGGTCTTGAAGGGAATATAAATTTAAGCTTTTTATTTAAAAATTTTATTTATCAAGATCTTAAAAATGAAGAAATATTTAAAACGGTGTGTATTGATAAAGAAACTAATGACATAGTTTGGGCAAATAATATTACAATATGTAAAGATATGTTATATAATCATCTAAAATTATTAAAATTAGCAGATAACTTAAAAATAGATCTTTCAAAATTATGAAATTTATCTTATTTTTTTTTATATCAGTAACAATTACTGCACAAACGGATTATTTACGTTGGGAGAAAAAAAATTCCGATTATCGTAAAAAGGCAATTATTGTTGAAGTAGAATCAAATAACAAAAACGATTTTTTTTCGTTTATTTTAAGTAATTCTCAAAAAGTATATAAAACAGTAATTTCGGATGTGGACGGAGAAAATTGTCCTTTTTATCCAAGTTGTTCTACTTTTTATGTAGAATCCGTTCAAACCGGCGGAATTATTAAAGGTACTTTAATGTTTTTTGACCGATTTACCAGAGATTTAAACATTTTTAGAGATAGATCTATTTATTATGAACTGCCCAACGGTAAATTATTTGATCCAATTAGTAATTATTTGTTGAAACCTGATAAAATTAAACTTAAATTTAAAGATTGATATTTAAATAATGTTGTATATGATTTTAAAGAAATGTTTCTTTTTATTGCTGTTTTTTACAAGTCTAATTTATTCGCAAACAAATTATCTTTCGCCCGAAAACAGAAAACTATTTGCGGATTATCTTTATAACCAAGATGATTATTTAAGAGCTTTTGACGAATATCGTATTTATTTGCAAACTTTTGAAAATGATACGGTTAAATTAAAAATTGGACAAATGCTTATAGATATGAAAAGATATTCTGAAGCAGAAGATTATTTAAAGATGTTATTTTGGGGATCTTTATTCAGCGAAGAGGCAAAATTAAACTATTATCTAATAAAGTATAAGACGCTTTTACCAAGAGATTTTAGAAGTTTTACAGGTCAACGATTGTATTATCCCGAAAAGTATAATATTTATGTAAAAAAACTTGAGCAAATAAGTTATTTTTATCAGAGTTACGGAAACCCTGATAGTACTATAATGTTTGAAACTTTTAATGATGATTCATTAGCATTTCGAAAAGTTAAAGAATTTTATTATAGAAAATATTATCCTGAAAAGAAGAGTGTTCATTGGGCTGCGGGGTTGTCTGCCGTAATTCCTGGATTAGGTAAAATATATACTAAAAATTATTCTGATGGTGTTACGGCATTTATTGTAAACGGTTTATGTGCTTATCTTGCTTACAGTAATTTTAATGCAAAACACCTAACAAGGGGGTGGATTTTTACCGGTTTAAGTGCTCTATTTTACGGAGGAAATATTTATGGTTCAATTGCAAGTGCAAATATATTTAATGCAAAATTAAGCTTGGACTTAAGTGAAGAAATTAGTAATTTCTTCTCAGATAAAAACTTTTATATTCCTAAATTTTAGATGAATAAATTTATATTAATATTATTATGCTTTGTTATTCATGGTACTGTTAAAGCCCAAAAATTAAAAGAGGTTGCAGATAGTTTATATCTGGCTGAAAATTACTTTGATGCCGTTACTGAATATAAAAGGTTATTGTTTTTTTATAATGACGAGAAGAATAAACACTACGCAAATTTTATGATTGGAAATTGTTATAAACAAGGTGCGAAGTATGATGAAGCAATTGAATATTTTTCTAAATCTTTGTTATATGCATCTTTAGATGAAGAAATCTTTAATACAAAAATTTTACTTTTTAGAGTAAATTTACTAAGACGTACAACTCAAAATGCCGAGCAATTGTTAAAAGAAATTGAAAATGATTATAGATTTAACGATAGTGCCAATACAATTAATTACTGGAAAGGATGGTTATGTATTTTTAATGATAAATTTAAGGATGCAGTTTATTATTTTGGGAAAGCTGGAAGTAATAATGAATTAAAATTGATTTGTGAAAATACACAAAAACAACTATATTCGTTAACTAAAGCAAAAATATTTTCCTATTTTTTGCCGGGTTTAGGTCAGTTTTATACAGGAGAGTATTTATCGGGGTTTTTATCTTTAAGCTGGGTTGTTTTATCGGGTTATCTAACTATTGACGCTTTTGTTTCAGAAAGGGTATTTGACGGAATAGTATTAGGAGATTTGTTATTTTTAAGGTTTTATGGGGGCAATATCCAAAATACGGAAAAATTTGTGATTGAAAAGAATAATAGTATAATAAATAGAACTTTAAAGAATTTACAAGAAAATTATAAAGGAATAAAGCCTTGAAACTATCTGAAGACGAATTAAGAAAATTAACTTTAATTGCTATCGAAGAATTAGGCAATAAAGCCACACCTGATAGCGTAAAAAAAATTGTAAGTAATATTGTTGAAAAAAATGAAATTAAAAATACAAATATTACTTTTGGGGAAGAAAAAAGTACCGGTAGAATGATTATTACGGCATTCGGATTAAATAAACCGGGTATTGTTGCTGCAGTAACAAAAGCTTTAGGAGAAGCATCATGCGATATTCAAGATATTACTCAAAAATTGATGAACGAATATTTTACTATGATTATGATTGTTGATTTAAGTACTTCTCCTCAAGACTTTAAATCAGTTCAAGATATAATGTCTGAAGTGGCAAATAGTTTAAGAATAAAAATATATTGCCAGCATGAAGATATTTTTAGAAATATGCACAGAATATAATAATATAAATAAAATACAAGGTTTTAAATGAATTACGAATTTGAAGAAATTCTTGAAACTATCAAAATGACTGAAATTGAGCATTTTGATATTCGTACGGTTACGCTTGGTATAAGTCTGCGTGATTGTGCCGATAGAAATTTAGAAGTAACAAAACAAAATATATATGAAAAAATTTTACGTTACGGAACTAATCATGTAAAATATGCTAAACAAGTTGAATCGCAATATGGAATTTCAATTGCCAATAAAAGAGTTTCGATTACTCCAATTTCTATTCCTTTTGATCGATTTAAAGCAGATGAAT
>DAINPX010000085.1:0-10022 GCA_036743235.1 Melioribacteraceae bacterium | reverse complement strand
ATCAATTGCATATCCTTCAATAACAATATTGTTATTGAAGGATATGCAATTGATGCGGATAAAGAAGCTCATGCAATTGACTATTCCGAAACCATTAAATTATTTGAACATAAGTCAGTCAATTTAAAGGAAATTATTAAAGAAATAAATAAATATAGTAATAATTTTTATTCGGAACAGCTTTTAAAAACAATCGGTTTTGAAGTAAATAACTATGGAAGCATAGAAAACGGTGTAAAAGCAACAAGAAAGATATTTGAAAAAATGGGCATTAATATCGATAATTTACTTATTAGTGATGGATCCGGCTTAAGTAGATTAAATTTTGTTACACCTAAACAAATTGTAAACTTATTAAGTTATATGTATAAGAGTTCAAGTTATAAAAGCTTTTATAATTCTTTACCAATTGCAGGGAGAGACGGTACCTTGCAAAATAGATTTAAAAATACTATTGCAGAAAACAATTTAAGAGGGAAACCAGGCTTATTAAACGGAGTATCTGCAATTTCAGGTTATTTAACAACAGTAGAAGATGAACCTATAGTTTTTTCAGTAATTGTAAATAACTTCTTGGTTCCGTCTTCACTTGCTCAGTATATACAAGACTTGGCTCTTGTTCGTTTAGTAAATTTTTCTAGAAAATAGCTTTAGGAGTAAAAGAAATGGAAAACACATTTAACGAAGATATGAACATTCTTACTAAAAGACGGTATGAGGAATTGGAAGAAATAAAAAAAATGGATATTAATCCATTTGCATATAGTTTTGATGTTAATTGTAAAAGTATTGATATCAAAGAAAATTATGATAATTTAGAAGGCAAAGACGTTAAGATTGCCGGTAGAATTATGGCAATTAGAAGAATGGGGAAAGCATCCTTTGCCCATATTTTAGATGATCAAGGAAAAATTCAGATATACTTAAAAAAGGATGATTTAAATGAAAAATATAATTTATTTAAGTTATTAGATATTGGGGACATTATTGGTATTGAAGGTTTTGTATTTAAAACAAAAACCGGGGAAATTTCCGTTCACACAAAAGAATTGGAAATATTGGCAAAAACGCTTAACCCAATACCAATAGCAAAAGAAATTGTAGATGAAGCAGGGAATAAAACAATATTTGATCAATTTGCAGATAAAGAACTCCGTTATAGACAAAGATATGTTGATTTATTTGTAAATAGTGAAATTAGAGAAGTATTTGTTAAACGAAGTAAAATAATATCTGCAATGAGACATTTTTTGGACGAAAAAGGATATCTTGAAGTTGAGACTCCTGTTTTGCAACCATTGTATGGAGGAGCTTCTGCACGTCCGTTTATTACACATCATAATACTTTAGATATGGAGTTATATTTAAGAATTGCAGACGAATTGTATTTAAAGAGACTGCTTGTTGGTGGTTTTACAGGTGTTTATGAAATTTCTAAAGATTTTAGAAATGAAGGGATGGATAAGACCCATAATCCTGAATTTACTATGATGGAATTGTATGTTGCCTATAAAGATTATGAATGGATGATGAATTTGGTAGAAAATATGGTTGAGCACATTTCCTTGAAAATTAATAGTTCCACTAAATTTACAATTGATAAATATGATATTGACTTTAAAGGTCCATGGCAAAGAGTTTCAATGGTTGATGAATTAAAAAATACGACCGGATTGGATATATTAAATTGTACGAAAGAAGAGTTAGCTAAAGAATGCGAAAAGCATAATATTAAATTAAGTGGTAAAGAGAGTAAAGGTAAATTAATAGACGAATTATTTGAGGTAACAATACAACCCAAGTTAATTCAACCGACTTTTGTTATAGATTATCCTCTTGAAATTTCTCCGCTTGCAAAAAAACATAGAACAAAAGAAGGTATTGTTGAACGTTTTGAAGGGTTCGTTTTGGGAAGGGAAATATGCAATGCATTTAGCGAACTTAATGATCCAATTGACCAAAGAGAACGATTTGAAGCACAAGCCAAAGCACGAGCCGAGGGGGATGACGAAGCACAACAAATTGATGAAGATTTCATTAAAGCTTTAGAATATGGAATGCCTCCTACTGCAGGGTTGGGAATTGGAATTGATAGATTAACAATGTTGCTTACTAATCAACCTTCTATTAGAGATGTTATATTATTCCCTTTAATGCGTCCGGAAAAATAAATTTCATGCGTTTTTTACATATTCTTATTATTTTAATTTTGGGCATAAATAATTTTTATGCCCAGATTATTAAAAATACTGATAGCAGTGCTGTTTTTATTGAAAATGATACATTAAAAAACACTCTACCTATATCTGAGTTAAATACGTCATTTAAATTTAGACCTTTTGATGGGGAAGATATAAATACACCTATTTTAATTGGCGTAAGTGCGGCTGCAATAGGAGTTGGTATTTCTGTACATTTATATAATTATAATGCTTGGTGGAAAAACGATAGATCCTCGAAATTTAGAATATTGAATGATTGGAATTATGCTTTATGGATTGACAAAGTCGGTCATTTTTATGGTACCGCTATCGAAGCTCATGGTCTTTCTGCAGCTTTGGATGCTGCCAACGTTCCACCGGAAGAAACAGCGATTATTTCATCTGTTGGTGCATTTTTATTTCAAACATTTATAGAAATTGAAGATGGTTACGGAGCACAATGGGGATTTAGCCCTGGAGATTTTGCTGCCGATTTTTTAGGTGCTTCTTATCATTTGGCAAAATATTATTTTCCTGCAGTTCGTAATTTTCAACCACGCGTAAGCTATTATCCCTCTGAGGATTACAGAACCGGAAAACATAAAGACGGAAATATAAGTGATGACTACGAAGGTCAAAAATATTGGTTAAGCTTAAGGATGAAAGAATTATTACCAAAATCCGTTTCTAAGTACTGGCCTTCGTTTTTAATGCTTTCGGCAGGTATGGGGGTTAAAAATTTAGATGGTAGCGGTGGAGGAACAAGAGAAATTTTTATTTCTTTTGATATTGACTGGCAAGAAATTCCGATACCCGGAAAATTTGGACAATTTGTTAAAAATACACTTAATTATTTTCATTTGCCATTACCGGGTCTTAAAATTTCTCCTAAAGCTGCATTTTTAGTTTTCTGTTACTAATTGAGGTAATCTTGAAATATAGTATAATTATTCCCACATTAAATGAGGAAAATCTTCTACCGAATATCTTAAGTCAACTTAATGAAAAAAAACTTAAAGAGAAATTTAAATACGAAGTGATTGTTTCAGACGGTGGCAGTACCGATAGAACTATTAATATTGCTAATTCTTTAGCCGACAAGGTTGTTTTACACAAAGAAAACTTTAGACAAAATATTGCCATGGGCAGAAATAGAGGAAGAGAGGTTGCAATAGGTAACGTTTTAATATTTCTGAGTGGGGATTCACGAATAAAAAATCCCGAAAATCTTTTTAAAACAATTGACGATAAAGTAATTAACGGAAATTATATTGCTTACACATGTAAAGTATTAGTTTTTCCCGAAGAAACTATTTTTTTAGATAGACTATTTCAAACTTTTTATAATAATTATTTTCATTCACTTAATATTATTGGTGTTGGCATGGGAAGAGGTGAATGTAATGTATTAAAAGCAGAAATTTTTGATAGGCTTAATGGATATGATGAAAGGATAATAGCCGGTGAAGATTTTGAATTTTTCAAAAGAGTTAGAAAATTGGGTAAAATTTTTTTTGATAGGAAAACAATTATTTATGAATCACCTCGTAGATATAGAAAAGTAGGACATTTTAAATTACTTTTTACATGGTTAATTAATAGCATATATGTGGTATTACTTAAAAAATCAAAGTCAAGAATTTGGGATGAGATACGATAATGAAAAAAATCATAATCATGTTAATGCTATTTATAGATTTCATAATATTTGCTCAGCCCGGTCATGTTGAATCAAACCATAAGGTTTATCCTTTTTTGGAAAGATTAAATTTGATAGGTGTTATTAATAATTATAATAATTTTGAAACCCCAAAATCGCACATTGAAATTAAAAATTATCTTCTTGAAGCAAAACAAAATGAAAAAGAACTAAATGAAATTGATCGAAATATTCTTAATGATTTATTAATTGAATTCGATTTTTTTATTAATGGAAGTGATAGCACGTTCTCTTCAGTTTTTTCAAATTTGCATAAATCGGATTACTATGAATCGAATAAGGCATTGTATCACTATTCCGATAGTTCAAAATTCTCTATTTTTATCAATTTAATAGGTGAAAACAGTACTATAATAAACGATAGTAAAAAAGCTACAATTTTTATTTTTGGAGGAGAATTAAAAGGGTATCTACTTGATGAAATTGCTTTTTACGTTCGCGGGACTAATGGAATGTATAAAGGAGATAAACAAACTGCATTAAATTATGGAAATTTGAGATATAATTATAAAGCTAACTTAAATCCCAACTACCAAGGAGCAAATTCTTTTTTTGACGATACCGAAAGTTATTTATACTTTGAAAAAAATAATTATAATATTAAATTAGGAAGAGATAGAATTTTATTAGGACATGGAGTATTAAAACCTTTTATTGGTAATAACCCGCCTCCTATCGATTATTTTAGATTCAAACTTAATTATTCTGTATTTAGTTTTACTTATCTGCATGGAAAACTACTTTCTGAGTCTAAAGTTTACGGTGATTCGTTAATGGGAGAAATGCATGATGTTAAAGATAAATATTTAGTTTATCATAGGTTTGAACTAAACTTTTCAAAGCATTTTAAATTAGGCATTGGCGAGTTTATTATTTACGGAAACAGAAGTTTAGACTTAAGTTATCTCAATCCATTTAATTTTTATAAAAGCATTGAGCATATAAATCAAGATAGAGATAATTCCTCTTTATTTATTGATATTTCAAACAATTCATTCCCCGGATTTAACAGCTATATCACGTTATTTATTGATGATATTGATTTTGGAAAAATCGGTAAAAAATGGTTCGGGAATCAATTATTATGGGATGTCGGTGTAAATTTTAATCCGTTCTATCATAGTTTTGCCGGGTTAATATCTTTACAATATATTAGAATTGAACCTTATGTATTTACGCATAGAATTCCTTATAACAACTTTACATCATTAAATTTCGCATTAAACGATAATATTGAACCAAATAGTCATTTGTTTAATATTAAATTTTTTTATTATCCGATAAAACGACTTTCGATTGGATTATTATTAACTTACAAAGAGCATGGAAATAATATATACGATGAAGAAGGGCAACTAGTTGAAAATTATGGTGGGTCTATCATCTCAGGACACAGACCATTTGATAAAGAAGAAGTTAGATTTTTAAATGGTAATTTTACCAAAACTACAAGTTTTTCGGTTGAAAGCAATTATGAATTTATTAAAAATAATTTTTTAGGATTATACTATCATATAGCTAATGAGAAGATTAACAATAAAAATAAGATAGAAACATCACTTGTATTTAATTTAAGAATAAAAATTTAATGAAAAGAATTTTAAACAGTAAAATAATTATATTTTTAATTGCATTAATATTAGGATATTATCTTAATATTATATTTAATTATTTTATTAATCCTAAAGTAAACCAAGCTACTAAAAAAATTGGTGAAATAATTGAGCTTACAAATGAATACTATGTTGATAAAATTGATTTGGATACAATAACTTATGGTGCAATTAGTGGTATTTTAAATAAATTAGACCCTCATTCCGGCTATCTAAGTTCAGAAGAATATAAAAGCTATTCCGAAGAGATGAAAGGGAAATTTATAGGAATCGGAATTGAATTTACAATAATAAATGATACTCTAAATATCATGTCTGTATTACCTTTAGGTCCTTCAGATAAAGTAGGAATTTTAAGCGGGGATAAAATTATTAAGGTAAATAATAAAAATATTATACAGTTAAAAACCGAAAATATTATTAAATTACTTAGGGGAAATATTGGCAGTAAAGTAAATTTGAAAATAATTAGAGCAGGGGTTAAAAATCCGTTAAGTTTTAATATAATAAGAGATGAAATAATATTGCATCCTGTTGAGTATTATACAATACTAAACGATTCTATCGGCTATATTAAACTCGTTAGATTTTCGGAAAATACATATGTTGAAATGAAGGACGCTGTAAATAGTTTAATAAATAAAGGAGCAAAAAATATTTTATTGGATTTACGAAATAATCCGGGCGGTTACCTTGAACAAGCAGTAAAAGTAACCGATTTATTTCTGCCGCCTAACAAATTGATAGTGAGTATTAAAGCTAAAAAAGAAAACTACAATCAAGAATTCTATTCAAATACTATCGATAAATCTGATAAAATTCCGGTAATTGTTTTATTAGATAACGGCTCAGCTTCTGCAAGTGAAATTGTTGCCGGAGCACTGCAAGATTGGGATAGGGCTTGGATTGTAGGTCAAAATACATTTGGAAAAGGTTTAGTCCAACAATCTTTTTTATTAAATGATAACTCGGAATTTCGTATTACTTTGGCAAAGTATTATACACCTTCCGGCAGATTGATTCAACGCGATTATAACTTAAAGGAGAACTATTATTCGTTTAATGAAATTAATAAAATAGATACTAATAGAAATTTAAAGTTCACATCAAAAGGAAGAAAAGTATATTCTGGCGGAGGTATTCATCCCGATTATTTAATTGAACAAACAAACTTCTCCGAATCATATCAATTATTACTACGAAATAATATTTTCTCTTCATTTATTACGAATTGCGATGAATTTAATAAATTACATAATTCTTTTACTAATTTAGAAAATTTTGAAAAGAGATTTATTTTTACCGAGAGTCTATTTAAAAAATTTATTATATATGCACTTAAATTAGAAAGCAAAATCAAAGCAAATGAATTACTTAACGATAAGAATAAAATAATTATTAAAATTAAAACCGAATTAGCCAATAAGTATTGGGGTAGATTAGGTAGATATAGTATAACCGTTAAAAATGATGACGAAGTATTTTCCGCAATTAAATATTTTTCATACAATTTAAATGAGATAATTAAGAAAAATAAATGAAACACTTAAAAATTTTATTTAATAAATTAGCATTAATATTACTATTGTTATATTCAATAGTTAATGCTCAAAATAATTATGAATGGGAAGTAGGAGAAGAATTAACTTATTCGGTAAAATATACATTTATTAAACTCGGAGAATTAAAGTTTAAAGTTTTAGAGAAAAAAAATGTTAATAACGAAGTAGTTTATAGAACTATGGTTTATATAAATAGTAACGAATCTATCCCATTTGTTGATTTACACGAGATTTATGAAAGTTACTATAATAATAAAAACTACAGCAATTTATTTAAAGCGACACATAGAACTAAAGAGTATTTCAGATTTACTGAACATAAATTTGATGATAAAAATAAAAAAATATTTGTAAAAAGAGGTACATTAAAACCATATTTTATAGAAACAGATTCAACTTGTGATTTAAATCACAACTTTAATGACGGATTATCCTTATTTTATTATGCTCGTGTAAAATCAGGATACAAACATTCAGAAATTGTAAATTGTTTTATTAACGAGCAGAAAGAAAAAACTTCAATTAATTTTTTTGATAAAGAAGAAAAAATAAAAATTGAAGCTGTGAATTATGAAATTTTAACAACTAAGCTAACCGGAAAAGCCGATTTTACCGGTGTTTTTGGATTAACCGGCGATTTTGAAGGCTGGTTTACAAAAGACAAATTTAAGGTGCCGGTTTATGCTAAGTTAAGTGTTATTTTAGGTAGTATAACAGTAGAATTGATAAGTTGGAGAAAAAAAGATTGGAATCCACCAAAATACAATTAAAAAATTTTGGTAAATTATATGCTTATGAAGGCAAATATCCCAAAATAGATGAATCGGTTTTTGTTGCCGATGGAGTAAAAATAATAGGCGAAGTTGAGGTTGGCAAAAATTCAAGTATATGGTATAATAGTGTCATTCGCGGAGATGTAAATTATATTAGAATAGGTGATTTGACAAATATACAAGATTTAAGTATGTTACATGTAACAAATGCGAAGTATCCATTAATTATTGGAAATAAAGTTACAATAGGTCATAGCGTTAAACTACATGGTGCAATTATTGAAGACTTAGTTTTGATAGGAATTGGAGCCATTGTTTTGGATGGAGCTTTAGTCCAAACCAATAGTATGGTTGCTGCAGGTTCTGTAGTAAAACCAGGCTTTATTGTACCAAGCGGAAAATTAGTTGCCGGCGTTCCTGCAAAAGTTGTTAGAGATTTAACGAACGATGAAATTACGGAATTAAATAAAAGTGCATTAAGATATAATAAATATTCTGGAATAACTTTAAACTCATTAAACAGTTGATAAGATGAAAATTAAATTTTGGGGTACGCGTGGCTCTATACCTGTTCCAGGTCCAAATACCGTAAAATACGGCGGTAATACACCATGTATTCAAGTTATTTCAGATTCTGGGACTTCGGTTATTATAGATGCAGGAACAGGCATAAGGAATCTTGGTATAGAGTTAATTTCGGGAAATTTTTCGAAAGAACTCAACTTATTAATATCACATTCACATTGGGATCATATTCAAGGTATTCCTTTTTTTCTTCCTTTTTTTAAAAGTGATTATAAAATAAATATTTTTTCTAATGCTAAAGATGATATGAATGTTTCTCATGTTATAGATTCTCAAATGCATCCGTTTTATTTTCCTGTAAATAAAGAAGAAGTATTTAAATCTAGTATTGAGTATCATAAAATAGAACCAACAAAAAAATATTATTTTGACGGTTTAACTATTGAGACAGAATCAGTACACCATTCAAAAGGTACATTATCGTTCAAAATTACGGAAAGAGATAAAACAATAGTATATATGACTGATAATGAAATATATTATGATGCATTGAATAATAAACCCAATTTTGATGTAATATATAATATGAATAAAACACAGATTGATTTTTGTATGCATGCTGATTATTTGATACATGATTCCCAATATACATTAGAAGATTTTGGCAAAAAAATTGGTTGGGGACACTCAAATAATATAGCGTTATCGTATTTTAGTACTCTTGCAAAAGTTAAAAACTTAGTTTTATTCCATTATGATCCTGATTATTCCGATTATATGGTTGAAAATGTAGTAAATGAAACAAAAATCTTTTTGAATAAAATTAAAAGTTCCGTAAATTGCATACCCTCAAAAGAATTACTTGAGTTAGATATATAAAAAATATTGAGGAGTTATAAAATTTGGACTTAATTTCGGTCACTTCCCCCCGTAAATATTCTATTATAAAAAAAAATGTAAAAATTCTTATCGAAAACTTAAAAAATGAGCTAAACTTTTCAATCAATCAACTCGATATTAATATTGTAAATGCTAAAACTCTTTTAGATATAAATATTGAATTTTTAGGACATAGCTATGATACGGATATTATTACATTTAATTATTCAGAAAATTACACTATTTTAGAAGGCGAATTATTAATTTCTTATGATATGGCAAAAGAAAACGCCAATAGATTCAATTGCACATTAAATTCTGAATTATTAAGACTTATTATTCATGGAATATTACATATGGTTGGTTTTGACGATATAAATGAAAACGACAGAAAAATAATGAAACGAAAAGAAAACTTATTTGTTCAAAAATTTAAAAATATTGAAATAGTTAAGTAAAGAATGATTACAAAAATTGTTGAAGTTATAGCATTAATATTAGATAATCTTAATAAGGATTATACTTTAGAAGAAGTAAATAAATTATTAGATAATAAAGAGTATGATCGTCAAACAGTAAGTGCTGCATTTAGCTTATTGTTTGATAAAGTACTTAGTTCAAAAATAAAGAAATCAGATAAAAAAGGGATAAAACCGGCTGCTTTTAGAGTTTTAAGTAATGAAGAAATTGATTTAATTGGGATAGATAATTATAATTATTTACTTAATCTAATTAATTTGGGTTTAATA
>DAINPX010000084.1:0-10113 GCA_036743235.1 Melioribacteraceae bacterium | reverse complement strand
TAAAATATCGGAAAACTTTCACTAGCTTTAATTATATCTTTATTGTGATATAAATAATCTACATGCAAAGCAAACGAATTATCTCCGCTAAATACTCCGACACCCAAACCAACTTCTACTGCATTTATCGAATTTAAATAATATTTTACGTTTATACCCGTAGGGTCTCCCCCCATTAATCCTATACCGAAAGGACGTGTTTGTGCAACCGATAACTCCATAAAAACCATGATACAAAAAACGACTAAAGCTAATTTCTTCATTCTTTCATTTTTTCCTAATTTTATTATACAAATTTAATTTTTTTTTAGTAAAAATTAAATGCATTAAGTAATTTTAATATATAAATTTAGTAAATTAAATAAATAAAATAAAATATTGGGGCTTTAATGAGCAATTTAGAAACAGTAAACCAATTGATTAAAGAATACTCAACCGGTATTAATTACAATTGCAAAGAAACAGCTATTATTTTAGCAGCCGGTCACGGAAAAAGAATTAAATCGCACACATCAAAAATGTTACACAAAATTTGGGGAATACCAACTGTTGAGCGTGTTGCCGATGCATGTATTAAAGCATTAAACAATGTTAACTTAATTATGGTTGTAGGAATTAAAGCCGAAGACGTGATTAAAGTTATAGGTAAAAAAGATAACACTGTTTTTGCAAACCAAGCCGAACAATTAGGTACCGGACATGCCGTACAAGTAGGCTTAGAAACTATTGACAGTTCTAAATACGAAGGAATTGTTTATGTTTATGCCGGTGATATGGGGTTGCTTGATGATAAAACCGTTAAGATGTTTGGTGATAAATTCAAAGAATCCAAATCCGATATGATGGTTTTAACCGGACTTTATGAAGGGAAGCCCGAAGAAAACAGTTACGGAAGAATTATTAGAGTTAAAGAATTTGATGTTGCAGGTTTAAGTTCGGGAGAGGACTTTGGCAAAGTAATTGAAATTATTGAACACAAAGATATCTTAAAACTTCCTGATGATAAGCCGTATTTATTAAATTTTAACGGAAAAACTTATTCTTATCAAAAAGACGAACTAATTAATAATAATGAATTTAATAGCGGTGTTTATGCTTTTAAATATAATTATTTAGCAAAATTAATTTATGATATTAAAAACGATAACGCTCAAAAAGAAATTTATATTACAGATTTAATTTCTATCTTCAATAAAAACGGCTTAACCGTTTCGGCAGTAAGCCCAAAAGAACAACATGTAATAATGGGCTTTAATAATAAGTCGGTTTTAAAGGAAATGGAATCGATTGCCCGTACAATTGCTTATAACAAAATTAAAGATATTGTTGAAATAGATGACCCTGATGATTTTTTTATCCACGATTGCGTAATAAATCAAATTTTAGAACTTGACTCAAAAGGTATTCCTTTAGATATTAAAATTGGTAAAGGGGTTTATATAGGAAAAGGTGTAAAATTAAACTATAATTTAAATTTGCTTAAAAATGTTTTTGTTGAAGGTAATATAATTTTTGGCGAAAATGTTAAAATTTGGGAAAACGTACATCTAAGTACTTTTGAACATCAGGAATTTTTTATTGGAAACAATGTAGAAATTCTTTGGAATAATATTATTAAGGGCAAAATTAAAATTGGTAACAATTGCAGAATAGAATCCAGCGTAAACATGACCGGCAGCGATGAAAATCCTTTAATTATTGGAAACAATGTTACTATAAAAGGTACATCATATATTTTCGGGTCAATAATTGATGACGATATTTTTATTGAACATAGTGTTATTATTAAAAAAAGAATTGATAAAATACTAAAAAAAGACGGAACGGTTATGCCTATTATGTTTTACCTTCCAATGCCTCGGGGTATAGATGCCGTTACTCCTTTAAAATAATTACAGATTAAATTTTTAATTTACTTACACTTAAATAAATAGCCCGGTTAATTAACTTGGGCTATTTTTATCGTCCAAAATTTGTAAATAAATGATAAGTTAAAAACCATTCTGTTACTGTTTTATTTTCTTCCTTTTCCCCTTTGTAATAGCCGTAAATTGAATTTGTTATTAAATTTTTATTTAATAATTCATCACTTTTAAAATTTACACTATTAATACTATCTATTAAATATTCTTTACTTAAATCTAAAATTTTTGCGTTTAGCGTCCAGTTATATTGTTTAAATATTTTTGACTTAATTTTTGTATAAATATATGAAGCTTTATTTCCTAAATTATAAGGATACGAATAGTTATTTTTTACCAACGGAAACGTCTTTAAAGTAGGAGCATTTTTATTAATTAACTCCCTAAACATACGCCCGTTTATTCTATCTTCCAAAGGCAAAGATATTCCTATTTTTAGCAATGTGGGTTGTAAAAAAATTGTAACTGCGGTACAAATTGTATCCAAACAATGTTGACTATAAGCTGTAGTATTTGGCATTTTAATTTTGATTGCAAAAATATCCAGCCAATTTTCCAAACTTATATCTGCTAAACTTGGCATTAGTTCATATATCTCCGCAATAGAATTTATAACCGATTCTTCAATTTTACTTCTTAATTCAGTATTAAAAATATTTGGTCGGCTACTTTTAAGGTGTTTTGAAATTTGGGTAAAATCTTTATTATATAATGCTTCTTTACCTACAATTAATAGTCTGTTTAACATCTGCCTTCTATATGTTTCTCCATAACTTCCGTCAACGGTTATAGTATTTAAATCGGCAAAATGGTTGTGCATTCCAAATTGTATGGTCTCGCTTACAGGAATACTAATATTTGTAAAGGACACATAATTAGCCAAAGTACTAATTAAATCCTCTTTTTTAGGCAACTCATAATTATAAATATTGTGTTTAAAACCTAACGTAGTAGAGATATTTTTGGAATAAATAATATCCGGTAAATTTTCATCTCCAAAAGTATGTGTTACCCAATTTCCCCTACCCGATTTTAATAAATACGATAATAACAATCTACTATCTAAACCGGCTGTTAAACCCAAAGAAAACTTTTGAAATCTGTTTAAACCAAAAAGCATTAGCTTTTTTAAAACCACATCAAAATTGTTACTATTTACTTTAGCATTAAAAGTAGGTATCCATTCATGTTCAACATGTTCTGTTAAATTAACACCAATAAATTCATTAATACCGTTAATTCTTTCAATTCCCTCAATTAAAGGTTTATAATTTATTTTAGCATTTAAAAACCATGCCGCAAAAAATTCGTTTTGGGTTAATTTAAAACTGTTTGTAATCTGTTGAAGTGTGAATAAACTGTTACTAAAATAATATTTACTATCATCATTTTTGGTATATAAATGCTTAATACCCAAAATATCGTTAAAAAAATAGGTTTTATTATTTATCCAAGAGATGCCGCAATAATGTCCGTCCGGAAAACTGATATTAAACGGATAATAAACATACTTTTCCCAATTTGCTAAATTTACATTATTAAATCCTTCTGAAGTTGATTCAATTCCCAGACCGCTAATTACAAAACCTTTATTTAGCTCCTGTTTACAATAGATATTCGGGTCTTTTAGTCTTATAAACAAATATCCGTTCGGAATTTCGATAACCTTTAAGTTATCTGCAAATTTGCTTAATTTAATTTTTTCATCTTCGGTTAAATGTCCCAGTACTCCAAAAAACGAACCCATATTATACCGTTAAAATTCTTCTAAATAAATTTTCATTTTCTACCAAACTTTGAAAACTTGAGGAAATAAACTCAATATTTTGCGAAAGGGGTAAATAATTGGCTTTAAATAGATTATTATCTTTAGTGTTAATTATAATTACTTTAGTTTTTTCGTTAATATTTTTTTTGAACAAAGCTTTTATATGTAAATCGGTATGAGATAACGAATAACCTACAAAAACAATTTTTTTTGCTTTTCTTATTTCACGAGCTGCTTCGGCAAAAAGTTGTGAAATTACCGGATGGGTTAAAGTTTTTATATTAGAAGGAGGAAGAATCAAAGTATTAAACTCGGTATTATCTAACGGACAAAAATATTCATATTCCTGATTTTCGGGATAAGTATAACCAAGGAATATCCCTTTATTTAAGTCAATTTTTCTATCCCACGGTGTTAATAACACTTGGTTACAGCAATTACAATATTTCCAATTTAAGCTACCGTGTAATTTTAAAATTTTATACGCATACGGGTTTATTCCTTTAGTAACCTTAACCGGTTCTCGAGGGTTTACCCAATAATTATACTGTTTTAACACTTCAATCGGTTCGTAATTCATAAAAGGAATAGAATAATCTATAAACCTTTTTTTATGAAACAAGGTATCAAAAGCCTGTTCAAGTAATGTATCGTAATTTAAGTTCAAAATAGAAACGTTATTATTATATTTTTCAATCATTTCCCAAAACAAGTTATAATATTTGCTTTTTTTACCTGTTTTAAGGTCAACAACATAATAAATAAGTTTTATCAAGTACTCTTTAATTAGTCTTAAAACCCTATTGTTATATTTTTCGTTTAACGACTCATCATGCAAAATAAAGTGGTCTAAAAATCCAAAAACTGCTTCTAATGGGGGGAAAATGTCTTTTTCGATATTGTAATAAAAATTTTGTTTAATAAATTTTATTACAATTTTACCAATTTCGGAATTAGGAATTTCATTAATTTGGTTACCCACAATCATGGGTAAAAGATGTTTTTGAAGAGGCACTTCGTCTGCATGCGAAGCACCCGCTCCTAATACAAAAATAATATCCCTATATGCGGGATACCTTAAAAAAACTTCATTTTCCAAATTAAACTATTAATTAGTTTTAGAAACACCCAAAATCGCTTGTCTTACAAATCCGTCTGCTTTTTGCAAACGCAACCTGGCTTCTTCGGCATTTACGCCTGCTTTAATCATTACTAACGCCGTTTTAACGTGTCCATCGGCTTTATTTAAGTATTTACCTGCCTCATCATAGTTTAAGCCCGTAATGGTCATTACAATTCGTTTAGAGCGTTCTACAAGCTTTTTATTAGTCATTTGAAGGTCAATCATCATATTTTCATAAACCTTTCCCATGCGAATCATTGCAGATGTTGTAAGCATATTTAACACAAGTTTTTGAGCGGTTCCGCTTTTCATTCGAGTAGAACCCATAACAACTTCCGGACCTACATAAGGACAAATAGCAACGTCAACAAAATTCAAGTCAAAATTAGCACGAGGGTTACAGGTAACATATAAAGTTTTTGCCCCAAGCTCTTTAGCTTTTTTTACCGCACCAACAACATAAGGAGTTCTACGGCTTGCTGCAATTCCACAAACAACATCTTTATCACAAACATTAGCTTTCATTACATCATTAGCCCCGTTTTCTTCATAGTCCTCGGCTCCTTCTTGTGCCCTAAACATAGCTTCTCTTCCACCAGCAATGTAACCGTCAATCATACCAAAAGGGGTACCGAATGTAGGAGGACACTCGCTTGCATCAACAACCCCTAACCTTCCGCTTGTTCCGGCTCCAAAATACAACAATCTACCGCCGTTTTTTAAAGCTTTTACAATTATTTCAACCGCTTGTTCAATATAAGGAAGTTCGTGTTCAACAGCAAAAGGAACGGTTTTATCTTCATCATTAATAATTTTTAATATCTCGGCAGTACTTCTGGCATCAATATCCATCGATTTAGGATTACGTTGTTCCGTAGTTAAACCGGCAATTTCTTCAAATAACTCTTTACTTGTTTTACTCATTTCATTAATTCCAAAATTATTAATTTTTTATCTTTCTCATTTCTTGTATTATTTGGTTTATATTTCAAATCCACAACGGTAGCTTTTTTTATTTTAGACTTATATTTAATTTCGGCGGTTCTAATTTCTTCATCAACATCCCCCCCTTTAAGTGCTAAAATTTTTGCTTTTTCTTTCATTAAAGGCAAAGCATAACGAACCAAAACAATAACCGGAACGGTAGCACGACTTACAAACAATTCAAAACTTTCCTTGTATTTTTCAATAAACTCGTTGCTTTCAACCCTATCGTTAACAGCTTTAACATTACTTAATTTTAATTTTTTTATAAATTCGGAAACAGCATCTATTTTTTTACCGGTAGAATCCGCCAAAACCCCACGTAATAACGGACGCAAAATTGCAATCGGAATGCCGGGAAATCCTCCGCCGGTGCCAATATCTAAATAACGCATGGCTTTTTCCGATATAAAATTTGTTACCAGAGCCGACATAAACACATGATTTTCGATAATATGTTCGGTATCTTTGCGTGAAATTAAATTAATAGCTTCATTCTTTTGGATAACAAGTTGAGCATAATTTGCCAGCCTTTCAATCTGATATTCATCAGGCACCATGTTGTTTTCCCAAAACAAGCTTTTCAATTCTCGTAAATACTGTTCAATTAAATCCACAAGTCTATCTCCCTTAGTTCTTTAAATATATTAACAACGCCGAAATATCGGACGGCGTTACTCCCGAAATACGAGAAGCCTGCCCAATTGAGCGTGGTTTTACTTTGCTTAGTTTTTCTCTCCCTTCTGCCGAAATTGAATTAAGTTTTTTATAATCAAAATTTAAAGGTATTTGAACATTTTCAAGTTTTTCAAATCTTTCAATAATTTCTTGTTGACGTTTAATATAACCTTCATACTTCATTTCAATTTCGACCTGTTCCAGTACGGTTTTATTTTGTACAATTTCATTTATATCTTTTTTGTCTTCATCGGAAATTAAAGAAAGCAAAACTTCCAGTTTTACATCGGGGCGTTTAACCAACTTGTTAATGGTTTCGGAATTTTCTATTTTGCCCATATCAACATTAGCGTTATTAAATGCTTCGGCATTAATTTTAATTTTTCCGAATAAATCTCTTGCTTTTGTAATCAAAACTTCACGTTTTTTAAACTCTTTAAAAATATCTTCATTAACCAATCCAAGTGAATAACCATACTCCATAAGTCGTCTATCGCTGTTATCTTGACGTAATAACAATCTATGTTCAGCTCTGGATGTAAACATTCTATACGGTTCATCGGTCGATTTGCCAACCAAGTCATCAATTAGTACACCAATATATGACTCAGAGCGTTTAAGAACAAACTCGCCACGGTTTTGCACTTTTAACGCCGCATTAATACCGGCAATTAATCCTTGACCGGCAGCTTCTTCGTATCCGCTTGTGCCGTTTACCTGCCCGGCAAAATAGAGCCCTTTTATCATTTTTGTTTCTAAAGTTAAATCAACTTGATAAGGAGGGAAATAATCATATTCTACCGCATAAGCCGGCCTAAGCATTTCTACATTAGCCAAACCGGGTATTTTTATTAAAGCTTTATACTGAATATCTTCGGGTAAAGAAGAAGAGAATCCGTTTATATAAACTACATTAGTATTTAAACCTTCCGGCTCCAAAAATAATTGATGTCTTGGTTTTTCCGAAAAACGCACGATTTTATCTTCAATAGACGGGCAATACCTTGGACCTACGCCATTAATAATTCCGGTAAAAAGCGGACTTCTATCAAATCCCAGTCGTAAAACGTCATGAACATCATTATCCGTATAAGTTAAATGGCAACTAATTTGTGGCAAAAATGGAAAATTAGCTTTATTGGTTGTTAAAGAAAACGGTTCGGGGTTTTCGTCTCCGGGCTGCTCTTCAAGAATCGAATAATCAATTGTATCTCTGTTTAATCTTGGAGGGGTGCCTGTTTTTAGTCTTCCCGCTTCAAAACCCATTTTAATTAGAGATTCGGTTAAACCAATAGAAGCTTGCTCGCCATACCTTCCGCCAATAGTTTTATTTAATCCGGTATGCATTAAACCATTTAAGAAGGTGCCTGAACAAACAATAACGGTTTTACATTTAATCTCTTCTCCTTTTAAAGTTTTAACGCCAATAACGGCTTTATTTTCTTCAATAACTTCAATAACCGAATCTTCAATAATCACGGTTTTTGGTAACGAAGCAACAAACCGCGAAGCTGCCTCGCTATACAACTCTCTATCAGATTGACATCTTCCCGCCCATACAGCGGGTCCTTTACTTCTATTTAAAATTCTAAACTGAATTCCTGTTTGGTCAGCCAAAAACCCCATAGCACCGCCTAAAGCATCTATCTCGTGAACAAGATGACCTTTAGCACTTCCGCCAATAGCAGGGTTACAGCTCATTCTTCCAAATCCGTTTTTATCCATTGTAACAACTGCAACGCTGCACCCCATTTTATCGGCAGCATATACAGCTTCTATTCCGGCATGTCCGCCACCAACTACTATCACATCAAAATATCTCATTTATTCCTTTCGTTTCACGTGAAACTTATTCTTTTTTTAATTTTAAAATGTTTCACGTGAAACTTATTTATTTTATCTTTACTTTGTTTCACGTGAAACAAATACTTATTTACCAATACAAAACTTATCAAATATATTATTCAATATGTCATCGGTCGTTACAATACCAATAATTTCGGAAAGAGAATCAACGGCGTTACGTAAGTCAACCGCTATAAACTCTCCGCTCATCTCCTGAATAATAGAAATTTTTGCCGTATCAAGAAATTCGGCAGTACGTTTTAATGCGTTATAATGCCTTACATTATTAATTACTGTCGATTTTTCGGTATAAACCCCTTCACCAACCGCATGTTTTTTCATCTCTTCAAAAAGACTGTTAATTCCTTGTCCGGTTTTTGAAGAAATGTAAACATCTGCCACAATTTCAACATTTTCAGATAAATCTATTTTATTAACAACTTTTATAATCTTTTTAGGATCGGTATATTTATCCAATTCTTTCTTTATTGATTCGCTGTAATCGTTTTTAATATCGGTTAACCATAAAATTATATCTGCATTTTTTACTGCTTCAAGCGACCTTTTTACCCCTTCAATTTCTATTAAGTCCTCAGATTTACGGATACCAGCAGTATCAAATATTTTAAATAAAACTCCGTCAATCGAAATTTCCTCTCTAATAATATCGCGTGTTGTACCCGGTATATCGCTAACTATGGCTCTTGCTTCTTTTAATATATAATTTAATAGCGAAGATTTTCCAACATTAGGCTCCCCTATTATAGCCAGGTTTATTCCGTCTTTAAGCACTTTACCAAATCTGTAGGAGTCTAATAAATAATCTATCTCTTTTAATACCTTGTCAATTTTTTCAATAATTTCATCTTTGGGTATAAACTCGTAACCTTCTTCGCTAAAATCCAATTCAAGTTCAATTAACGACGAAGCATTTAATAAGGACTGTCTTAAAACGTTAATTTTTTGAGAAAGCATACCGTCTAACTGATTACGTGCTCCTCTTAATGCCGAGTCTGTTCGCGATTTTATTAAGTCTAAAACTGCTTCTGCTTGCGATAAATCAATTTTATTATTTAAAAAAGCACGTTTTGTAAATTCTCCGGGTTCGGCACTTCTAACATTTTTACTTAACAGTAGCTCTAATATTTTTTTAGTGATTATACTGTTTCCGTGAGTGCTAATCTCCACCGAGTCTTCACCCGTATAAGAGTTTGGTCCTCTAAAAACAGATATTAACACATCATCAATTATTACACCTTTTTCGTCAACAATTTTTCCGTAGTGAATTGTATGGGAAGCAGCAAAACTGATTTTCATTTTACCCTTAAAAATTAAATCGACTACTCTAAAACTATCTTCGCCGCTTAATCTAATAACGGAGATTGCACCTTCCCCAATAGGTGTAGCAATTGCTACAATTGTATCATTAATTAATAGATTCATTTGAAAAAGTATTTATAAAAAATTATTAAATATACAAAAAATAAAATTAATTTCCAAGTTAATATAATTGTAACTGATTAATTTATAATAAGTTATAAGCATTTAGCTAATTGTTTATATTATAATGCAAATTATTAGCGTATTTTTAGTCAAATTAAAATACTTAAACATAAAATTGTACAATTAAGACACATTATCCATTATTCTCGATATTTTGCATTAACAAAAATTTAATATATTAAATTAATCTCTACAAATAACTCGTTATTTTTCTCATATTTTATTATGGGCAAATATATTACAGATATAATATTCCCCACATTAAACAACATTCTTGTTTATACTTAATT
>DAINPX010000083.1:0-10134 GCA_036743235.1 Melioribacteraceae bacterium | reverse complement strand
TGTAAACGTAAATTGATTTGATGTAAAATATATCGCCTTATCATCAAATCCTACTCCCTGATAATCTCCCCACGAGCTGGATGGTGTCATTCCATGCAAATCCGAACGTAATACCCAATTATACCAGATACCGTTTGGATCGGAATCATCGGATACAGAAAGTAAATAAACACCTTCGGAAGATGCATCATTTTGATGCAACCAAACCATTATCCACCTATTATCAAAATGGTCATAAGATATCTTAGGATCAAAAACACTAGCTTGAGGATAAATATTTTTATACCAAGTATCACCGGTAATTGTTTGAGGATTTCTGCCATATTTATCGGTTATTCTAAACTGAGTATTTACAGTTTGAATTATATGGTTTGGTCCAACTGCCAAATATGGATCGGGTGGAATTGAATTTCCTTGCGGAATTCCTTTTACACTTGTAAATACGATAATATTATCAGGTGTAAGTGATTTTCCTTTAAATTGAGGGCTAAGGAATAGGTTGGAACCTTCCGGAGCAGTTGCATCATACTCTAAATTTGATGATTCAATATCTGCAATATTTTGGTTTGCAAACATTCTAAAACGATATGGTCTTTCGTTAGATTGAGTCAAAAAATTATTGGTATTTAAAATAACACCGGCAGATGTTGTACCTGTTACCGGTCCTTGATACACTATTTGTGCATTTGAAGAAATTGCCAATAAAAACACAAAAAATAGTGAGTAAAATCTTTTTATCATTCTTTTCCTCCAACTTATGGATTTAATTAAAAAAATACTTATTAATTTAATTATTAAAATATTAAAAAGAAAGGATAATAATTCTGTCTATATACTAATTAAATAAATAATATAAATATTTTAATTAAAAAATTTATTTATTTGTTTAATTTTTATTAAATTACTACATCCTAAATTAAATCAACTTGCAGCTATATGATATACGGTTCACAATTAGAGTTTTTAGAAAAATATAATTCTTTATTAGTTCTTGCAAATAAAGGGTTAGACGATTACCCAGATTACATTTGCAACTACTTGGTAAAAGAACTTGAGTTTCAATCAGTAGTATTATTTAAAGTGTTAGGTAATAATAAATACTTGGCTTTGGGCAAAAGCCATACTGCCAGAAAGAATTATATTAAAGGTACAGAATTTATTTGTAAAAATTGCAAATATGGTCAATTAAATACTGATTTTGCTATTGGAAATGAATCTGATTGTGAAATTGCTGCTAGCGAATTTGTAACTTACGAGATTTGCGTTCATTTTAAAATTAATATTTCACTTAGCGGTATGCTAAAAATTGCATCTCGCACTCCTTTTAATTCCTCAGATACCGAGGTTTTAAAAAAGATTACCGAATATGTAGGGCAATTATTGAATATTTGGTTTATTACACACGGAGGAGTAATAGTTTCAACTAAAAGCCATTTTCCTGTTACCGTTAGCGAAACAATAAACGAACTAAGAACTCCGGCTAATTCAATTATCGGTTTTACTGCAATTCTTTCTGAAGAAAGTTTATCCAGCACACAAACAGAATATGTTAGCACAATAAAAAGAAATGCTCAAAGTTTACTTCTAACAATTAATGAATTGAATGAATTGGCAAAAATTGAAGCAAGTAAAGTATTATTTGAGAAAAAGAGTATTACTATAAAATCACTAGTAAAAGAAATTGTTGATATATTTAAAACTAAAACAAGTGACAAGAATATACAGTTTAATGTATCCATAGATCCTTCTGTTCCATTAACAGTTGATTCGGACGAACAAAAATTGAAATATATTTTGAATACTTTAATTTTTTATAGCTTAAATTCATCAAATTGTTCTAATGTTAGTATCGAATTTAAATTAAGTACAGCTGATAGAATAAATGTGAACATTTCTGCAGACGGGAATGGTTACCTTATTGATAAATCAAAATCAATTTTTGATCCTTTTGTATTAAATAAGCTTAATGAATTCAGAAATTATAATCTTTCGGGCATCTCGTTAATTCTTGCCAGAAAATATTCTACTTTTTATGAAGACGATTTAACAGTATCCAATAACATTAATAGTGGAATTTCATTTTCTTTTAGTATTAAAAGTGATGTATTGCCAACCGATATTGAAAACAAACTTTCTGCTTTACCTAAACCTGTTGCGGATTCTTTAAATCGTATTCTTGTTGTTGAAGATGATTATGCAACATCTAAGCTATTAAGTAATTATCTAAACAAGTGGGGATATGCTCCTACAATTGTCCATACAGCAGAACAGACTTTGGAACAAATTGAAAAATTTAGTTTTTTAGCAATAATATTGGATATTGAAATTCCCACAACAAACGGCTTGGAATTACTTAAAAGAATTCATGAAAATTCTAACTCTAAAAACACACCTGTTATTGTCTGTTCAGTAGAGCCTGAAGAACAAAAAGCATTTCTTATGGGTGCTGTCGAGTATTTTGTTAAGCCAATTAATTATAATTTTTTAGTTGAGGTTTTGACAAGTTATAAACTCCGTAAAGATAGCAATGTTTTATGCGTAGATGATGATTACCCAACGCTTAATTTAGTGAAACAAGCTATAGAAACAGCAGGATATAGAGCAATTGCAGAAAATATAAGTGCTAATGTTATGGATAGAATTAGGAATATTGATGTTGACTTGGCAATTGTAGATTTAGATATGCCCTACCCTAACGGTTTTGAACTGATAAAAATGATTAAATCTGAAACAAAATTTGAAAGATTACCCATAATTATTTATACAGGCAAAGATAATTATCAAGAAGACCTTAAAAAAATTGACGGTTTATTTGAAGAATTATTAGATAAACGTAGTACAAATATTGAAGATTTAGCAGATGTAATTAAATCGATGATTAACAGATACGACTCACCACCTCCTGTTAAAGAAGTTATTGAGAAAAAAGATACAATTAAAATTTTGCTTGCGGAAGACTACAAGCACTCACAAATTATTGTAACAAGATTATTAAAAAAGAATAATTTTGAAAGTATTGTTGTTGTAGAAAATGGTGAAGAAGCAGTAAAAATGTGTACCGAAGATAAGTTTGACCTAATTTTAATGGACATGCAAATGCCTATTATGAATGGTTTTGAGGCTATGGAAAAAATAAGAGAAATGCAGGGTTATGAGAAAACCCCTATTATTGCGCTTACGGCTTTTGCTATGAAAGGCGATAGAGAAAAATGTATTGATGCTGGAGCTACCGATTATATACCTAAACCCATTGACAGTAAAGAATTTATTGAAAAAGTAAAGTATTATACAAATAAAATAGTTAACTGATTTGTCCCAAAATTGATTTAAATTATGATTAATGAAACACCAAGAGTAAGATTTGCACCTAGCCCCACAGGATATTTGCATGTGGGCGGCTTAAGAACTGCACTATATAATTATTTGTTTGCAAAGCACAATAACGGCACGTTTGTTTTACGAATTGAAGATACTGATAGAACCAGATTGGTTCAAGGTGCCGTTGAAAACTTAATTGATACATTAAAGTGGGCAGGATTAGAGTATGACGAGGGACCTTTTATTAAAGGTGATTTTGGTCCGTACATTCAATCTGATCGTTTAGATATTTATAAAAAATATGTTAAAGAATTGATTGACAATAATAAAGCATATTATTGTTTTTGTTCAACCGAAAGGCTTGAAAAAATTAGAGAAGAACAACAGCAACTGAAACTTCAACCCAAATATGACAAACATTGTTTATGTTTAAGCAAAGAAGAAATTCAAAATCGTATTGCCAACGGTGAACCTTATGTGGTCAGGTTAAATGTTTTACCGGATCAATTAATCAGAATTGAGGATGTTATTAGAGGAACGGTTGAATTTAACAGTAATATTGTTGATGATCAAGTTTTATTAAAAAGTGACGGCTTTCCTACTTACCACTTAGCAAATGTTGTTGATGACCATTTAATGAAAATAACTCATGTGATAAGAGGAGAAGAATGGCTTTCTTCAACACCCAAGCATGTTTTATTATATGATTACTTTGGTTGGGAGCGTCCGGTTTTTGCTCATCTCCCACTTTTATTAAATTTAGATAGAAAAAAACTTAGCAAAAGACAAAGTGATGTTGCAGTTGAAGATTTTAGAGATAAAGGTTTTTTAAAAGAAGCACTTGTAAATTTTGTTGCACTATTAGGTTGGACTGCAGGTGATGATGTTGAATTTTATTATCTTGACGAACTAATAAACAAATTTTCTTTAGAAAGAGTTAATAAATCTGGTGCAGTTTTCGATTTAGATAAACTAACTTGGTTAAATGCCGAACATTTAAGAAAAAAATCCAATCCCGAGATTATCGAATTAATAAGAAAATTCAATAATTCCGATAATGCTGCAAAAGGATTTAACGATGAGTATTTATCAAAAGTTGTTGATTGTATGAGAGAAAGAATTTCGTTTATTCATGAATTGTTCGAAAAAGCTCCTTTCTTTTTTAATGAATTTGATTGTTACGATCAAGAAGTTATTCAAAAAAGATGGAAAGATGATTCCGGCAAACTTTTAAGCGATTTTTTAACTTTAATTGAATCAAAGGATACTGTTAATAAACAAGATTTTGAAGATATTTTGCACAATGTTGCGGAAAATAATAATGTGGGAAGCGCTAGAATTATTCATCCTCTAAGATTAGCAGTTTCTGGTATTGGTATTGGTCCCGGTCTTTACGATATCCTTGATATAATAGGTAAAGAAAAAGTTATTTTTAGAATTAAGAAAGCACTTGAATTAATTAAGAAATAAAAAAAAGGCGAGTTAGCTCGCCTTTTTATTTATGATTGTTTTTCAATTTTTGCCCAAGTATCTTTTAATGTAACAGTTCTATTGAATACCATTTTTTCTTTTGAGAAGTCTTTAATATCTGCACAAAAATATCCAATTCTTTCAAATTGGAACTGTTCTCCCGGTTTAACATTTTCCAAATATGGTTCAACATAACAGTTATTTAGTATTTCTAATGAATTTGGGTTTAAATAATCTTTAAATGTTTTCCCATCTTCAGTATTATCCGGATTTTCGGATGCAAATAATCTATCATATAATCGCACCTCAGCAGTTTTAGCATTTTTTGCCGATACCCAATGGATTGTACCTTTTACTTTCCTTCCATCAGGCGAACCGCCACCTTTAGTTAAAGGATCGTATGTACAGTGCACTGCAATAATTTCACCGTTCTCATCTTTATCTACATGAGTACATTTTACATAATACGCATAACGTAACCTAACCTCATTACCCGGTGAAAGTCTAAAAAACTTTTTGGGAGGGTTTTCCATAAAATCATCTTTTTCTATATATAAAACTTTCGAAAAAGGTACTTTACGTGTTCCCATACTTTCATCTTCAGGATTATTTACCGCTTCCATCTCTTCAATTAAATTATCATCATAATTATCAATAATCAATTTTAATGGTTTCAATACTGCCATTACTCTCATTGCTTTTTTATTTAAGTCTTCTCTTACACTATGTTCTAATAATGCAATATCAATAACATTATCTCGTTTTGCTACACCTATCCTTTCTGCAAAATTTCTTATAGATTCCGGAGTGTATCCGCGTCTTCTAATTCCCGCAATAGTGGGCATTCTCGGATCATCCCAACCGTTTACATACCCTTCCTGAACAAGTTGAAGAAGTTTTCTTTTACTCATAACAGTATAGTTAAGATTTAATCTTGCAAATTCAATTTGCTGAGGATGATGTTCAGCATCTATTGCATCAAGTAACCAATCGTATAAAGGTCTATGATTCTCAAATTCCAATGTACAAATTGAATGAGTTATACCTTCCAACATATCACTATAACCATGAGCAAAATCATACATCGGATAGATACACCACTTATCTCCCGTTCTATGATGAGAGGCTTTTAGTATTCTATATAAAATCGGATCTCGCATGTTTATATTTGGAGAACTCATATCTATTTTTGCACGCAATACATATTTACCTTCTTCGTACTCACCGGCTTTCATTTTTTGAAATAAACATAAATTGTCTTCAATAGACCTATTTCTATCAGGACTTTCTTTCCCCGGTTCTGTTAAAGTGCCTCTATACTGCCTCATTTCTTCAGGACTAAGACTACATACATATGCTTTTCCTGCTTTAATTAAATAAATAGCAAACTCATACATTTTATTAAAATAATCTGAGGCATAAAATTCTCTATCTTCCCAGTCAAAACCTAACCATTTTACGTCTTCTCTTATTGAATCAACATATTCTACATCTTCTTTACTTGGGTTGGTATCATCAAAACGAAGATTACACTTGCCCTTAAACTCTTTAGCCAAACCAAAATTCAAACAGATAGATTTGGCATGTCCAATATGTAAATAACCGTTCGGTTCAGGTGGAAAGCGTGTGTGAACTTTTCCATAAAATTTATTAGTTTTTAAATCATCTAAAATTATCGCTTTGATAAAATTGACAGAACTTAAGTTTTTCTCTTCTAATTCATTACTCATATTAAAATCCATTTTAAAAATTAACTAATTTAAATTTAAATAAAATTTAATTAAAATTAAAGTAAAACATTATATATTATCCGGTTATCGGAATGTTAAAAACGAATGTAGTTCCAACATTAACTTTACTTTTTACTTTTAACTCTCCCCCATTTCGTTCAATAAACTCTTTGCACAATACTAGCCCTAAGCCTGTTCCTTTTTCATTTTCCGTTCCTCTTCTACTAATATTCTTATCAATTCTAAACAAGTCTTGTAGTGTATTTTTATCCATCCCTATTCCGGAATCCGATATAGAAACAATTGCAAATTTCTTCGTCTTTTTAACTGATATTTTTATTAAACCACCGCGGTTTGTAAATTTTAAACTATTTGATAGTAAATTTGTAATAACACTATTAATCATTTTAATATCGGCAAAAACAAATACATTCTCTTCAAATTCGGTTTCTATTATTATTTCTTTTTTAACCGCATTTCCCATTAATAAACTTTTAACACTTTGTATTAATTTCGATAAATTAAAATTCTCTTTTACAATTTCAATTTTTCCTAATTGTACTCTACTCCATTCCAACAAGTTTTCTATTAAAGCATATAAATTTTTTGTCCCTTCACCCATATTTTTAATTATATACTGAACTTCTCCCTTGCTTAAAGTATCATATTCTTCTTTAAGGATATTGTAAAACCCCAATATACTTTGAAATGGACTTTTTAAATCATGTGCAATTATTGAGAAAAATTTATCTTTACTGGTATTTATTAATTTTAACTCTTTTTCAGATTCTTCTAACATTTTAGTTTTATTTTGTAACTCGCCAATAAACACATTAAGTTTATTTGTTGCTAAAGTTAATTCGGTAATATCGCGTGAAATAGCAAAAAAACCCATGTTCTCCCCCTTGGAATCGGTTAAAGGTAGTATTTCTATATCTATATGTTTATTTTTTGTTTTAAGAGGGTTTTTATACCATAGTTTTGCATTCCACCTTTTTTTTTCTCCAAATATTTTTTCTAGGTTTGATATTGGAGGAATAATTAACCCATATCGTTCAAAAACCGAATAATGTTTTTTTATTATTTCTTTTTTACTAAATCCAAACATCAATTCGGTTGCAGGGTTTAAATCTATTATCTCACCTAAATTATTAAATATAAAGACGGAATCATTTAAATTTTCAAAAATTAATGCACTCCTTCTTAATTCTTCTTCATATTTCTTGATATCTGTTATATCTAATATTAAAGTAATTATTCTAATTAATTTTTTATTATCCAATACCGGAATGAATTTTACTTCAAAATAATAACTTTCATCACCAATAATAAACGGTTCAAATATAATCAATTCCTTTTTTGAATCAATTATAATATCGTAAAAGCTATTATTTAAAAACGTAAAGAAACTTAACATATCATCCAAAGTTAGCACTTTACAAATTAGTTCTTCATTCTTCTTCTTTAAAAAATTTAACAAAGAGTTATTCATTAATACAATATTTCTATTTTTATCTATAACAAATAACAAATCACTTAAAGCATTTATTGTAGTCTTGTTTAAGTTTTCGGAATTAGATAATTCAACTTCGGTAATTTTCCTTTCTGTAATGTCTCTAAAAACGCTTAATAAATATGTCTCATTCTCTAAATCAATATATCCATTTGTCAGTTCAAACCATACAAATGAATTATTCCATAAATGAAGTTGCCTTTCAAAGCGATATGGTAGGTTTTTATTTTTTATATCTTCCGATAACTTTTTAAGTGATTTTTCTCTTTTGTTTTTGTTTTTTATCTCCGATAAACCATTATAAAATAATACAGATATTGGTTTTCCTATTAGTTCTTCTTCGCTTAAACCGAACATTAGACAAAAAGCCGGATTAACCATAAAAATCTTTCCGTTTGAATCCAAAATTCTCATCCCGTCAATCGAATTATTCCAGATTGATTTAAATAATAGTTCCGATTTTTGTAATGCTGCTTCAATTATTTTTTTTTCGGTTATATCCCTTGTTATCCCTAAAGTACCGATAATACTTTTATCATAATCCAAAAGTGGAGCTTTAATTGTTGATACCCACCTAAAACTTCCGTCCGAATGTTTAATCAATTCTTCTTTTTTGATATACGGAACACAACCATCTACTAATTGTTTCTCATCTATTAACGCATCTGTAGAGTGGCTCTCGGTAAAAAAGTCTTTATCGGTTTTACCCAAAGCATCCTCTTCGTCTTTAACTCCAAGCGTTTCAATTTGTGTTTTATTGATTCTTAAAAATCTACTTTCTTTATCTTTAATATAAATAGAATCCGGTAATTGATTCATTATATTAAACATATACATCTTCTCAATCTTCAACTCATTTTTAATACATTCTAATTTTGTAATATCCCTAATAAAAAAAATATAAAAACAATAATCAATAATTACTTTAACAACTTTAATTTTAAATTGAATTACTTTTCTATAATCATTTATCGTATAATTATATTCGTAAATATTATTAAACTTATTAATATTCTCAAGTAAATCCGATTTATCGTTTAGATGCATTAAATATAAAATTATTTCCTCATCTATGTTAGTTAATAATTCTTTAGCTTTATCATTTTTATTAATAATATTAAAGTTTTCATCACAAATTATTATTGAATCTGTGCTATTATTAAAAACATTAACAAACATTTCATTTTGATTTTTCATAATACCTTCTTTTAAGAAAATTTAATACTAAGTTTTTTCATTTTACTTTGTAATGTTGTGGGTTTAATTTTTAATAATGCTGCTGCTCCGTCTTTTCCATAAATTTTTCCGTTACATTTTTTTAATGCATTAATAATTATATTGGAAATCTCTTCGTCTAACGACCCCAAGTCTTTAATATGGTTATTATTTTCAACTTTACTACTTGCTATATCTTCAAACTTTTCAAATAAAATATGTCTATTTTCAATAATCCCAAAATTAGCTAATATTGCTCCTCGTTCAATAATATTACTAAGTTCTCTTACATTTCCAGTAAAATTATAGGTATTAAGCTTAATAATTGCACTTTGGTCAAGCATTAAATTTTCAGAATTGTACTTAACTTTTAATCTTTCGATAAAACGATTGCAAATTAGTATCAAATCTTCTTTCCTATCTCTTAACGGAGGCAAATTAATAGGAAAAACACCTAATCTATAGTATAAATCTTCACGAAATATACCTTCTTTTATTTTATCAGACAGGTTAACATTTGTAGCGCATATAATTCTAACATCTGCCTTTAATGTTTTCTCACTTCCTACTCTCTCAAAAGTAAAATCTTGAAGTGTTCGTAACAATTTAGGTTGAAGTTCTATCGGTAAATCACCCACCTCATCCAAAAAAAGAGTACCTTTATCTGCTAATTCAAACCTCCCTTTCCTCGTTTGATAAGCTCCGGTAAAAGCTCCTTTTTCATGTCCAAATAACTCACTTTCTGCAAGATTACTGTTTAATGCACTGCAGTTTAATGCTATAAAAGGTCCATTTTTTCTATTGGATAGTGCATGAATTGTTTTTGCAACTTCTTCTTTGCCTGTTCCTGTTTCACCCAAAATCATTACAGGTATTTCAGCGGCTGCA
>DAINPX010000082.1:0-10183 GCA_036743235.1 Melioribacteraceae bacterium | reverse complement strand
TATCGTTAAAATAATTTAATCCGAAAGTGGATTACTATGACTGCTACCCCTTTCGGATTATATTATTTTAACGATAACGGAACACTTAATAACACAACAGACGATAAATGGGGAAGTATTAAAGAAAGTGACGGATTAAATAGTAATTCCATAACAAGTTTATTGATTGATAACAGAGGCGAACTTTGGATCGGAACAATTTTGGGAGTAAATATTATTAGAGATGTTTCTTCACCAAAATCAATGATAGGTAATTCATTCCCTTTGCGTCAACAATCAATAATGTGTATGGCGGTTGATCCGTTAAATAGAAAGTGGGTTGGCACAAAACAAGGTGTTTTTTTGGTAAGTTCGGATGGTTCTTCGTTAATTCAGCAATTTGACAGCAGAAATTCATCTTTACCTTCGGACGATATTAAATCTATAATTTTTGATAATAATAACGGTATTGTTTATATTGGAACCGATTATGGATTAACCGCATTTTATACTACGGCTTTAAAACCGGTTGATAGCTTTAACGATATATTTGTTTATCCCAATCCTTTTGAAGTTTATAATGGCAATGAAATACAATTAACAATAGACGGTTTAATAAAAGATAGCCAAATTAAAATTTATACTATTTCGGGAAAATTAGTTAAAGAATTTGCAAGTCCGGGGGGTAAAATAGCATTTTGGGACGGTAGAGATAATGATGGCAAACTTGTTTCCAGCGGTATTTATATTTTAGCTGCTTTTGATAACGAAGCTAATAGTGTAGCAATACAAAAATTTGCAGTAATTAAAAAGTAAGAGATTTCTTGAATGATTGATATATTAAATTTATCCATACAATTTTCGGGTACTTCATTATTTGAAGAAGTAAATTTAAAGATAAACAGATTTGATAAAATATCTTTGGTAGGAGCCAACGGTAGCGGTAAATCAACTTTATTAAAACTATTAATGGGTTACGAACAACCCGAAACGGGTAATATCACTAAACAAAAAGGAATTAAAATTAAGTATTTACCCCAGGAGTTTTTATCAAAATCAAATTTCCCTTTATTTAAAGAAGTAAAATCGGCATTACCCAATCAAAGCGAAATAGCCGAAAAGGAAGAGTTTATAAACGCAGAATTATTAGACCCTGATTTAACTACAGAACAGCAACAAGAGTTAATAGAGGAATTGGGCGAAATACATTTGCTTAAAGAAAATCTTGATTACTACTCGTTAGATAGCAGAATAGAAAAAGTTTTAATTGGTTTAGGATTTTGCGAAAAAGATTTCGAAAAACCTGTTGATACATTTTCCGGCGGTTGGCAAATGCGTATTGAATTAGCTAAAATACTATTAAGCGACCCCGATTTAATAATGTTGGATGAACCCACCAACCATTTAGATATAGATTCCTTACAATGGTTAATAGATTTTTTAAAATCATTTAAAGGTTCGTTAATTGTTGTATCGCACGATAAATATTTTGTTAACTGTGTTACAAATAAAACTTTAGAAATTTTCAATCGCAAATTATCGTTTTTTAATGGAAACTACGATGCTTACATAAAGTTTAAAGAAGAACGCGATGATAATTTAAATAGCCAGTTTAAAAATCAACAAAAACAAATAGCTGCATTAGAACGATTTATTGATCGATTTAGGTATAAAGCTTCAAAAGCCAAACAAGTTCAAAGTCGTATAAAAATGTTGGAAAAATTTGACCAGGTAGATTTGCCCGAATTTATTGAAAAAATACATTTTCGCTTTCCCGAAGTGCAACAAAGCGGCGTTGTTCCTATGGAGCTTAATAATATTGGCAAAAGATTTGAAACTAATCAAGTTCTTAAAAACATTAATTTTAAAATTGAAAGAGGCGAAAAAATTGCGTTTTTAGGTCCTAACGGAGCAGGAAAAACTACTTTGGCTAAAATAATTGCCGGTAAAAGCGAACCGACCGAGGGAGAGTTAATTGTAGGATATAACACATCTATTTCTTATTACGCTCAGGAAGTAACGGCAGAACTTGATTTGGAGAAAGATATTTTAGATACTTTATCGGAATGCGGCGAGGAATATTCTCCTGCTCAATTACGTTCGTTGGCAGGTTCGTTTTTATTTAGTGATGATGATGTTTTTAAGAAAGTATCCGTTTTATCCGGCGGTGAAAAAAGCCGTGTGGCACTTGCAAAATTATTACTAACCAAAGCAAATTTAGTTGTTCTTGATGAGCCGACTAACCACTTAGATGTTACAAGTAAAGAAGTACTTCAGTCAGCTCTTATCAATTTTACCGGTACATTAATAATTGTATCTCACGATATCGATTTTATCAGACCTATAGTTAATAAAGTTGTTGAAATTAGAGATGGACAATTTAAAGTGTATTCCGGTGATATTGATTATTATTTAAGAAAACGCAAAGAGCTGTTGGAATTGGATAATAATTTTGCTGTACCGGAAAAAGACGACGACAAAAAGAATAACAGAAAAGAGACTAAACGAATAGAAGCCGAGTTAAGGCAAAAACGTTATAAAGCTACAAAAGATATTATAGCCAAAATTCAAAATACGGAAAACGATATTAGTGTTAATGAAGAAAAAAAGGCAAACTTAGAATATGAATTAAGTTTGCCGGATATTTATTCCAATCCTACTTTAATAAAACAAAAACGGAACGAATACGAAACAGTAAATAAAACATTGGAAATGTTATATTTAAACTGGACAGAATTTAGCGAAAAATTAGAGGAAATAGAAAAAGCGATTCAATAATTATTCGTTAGTTTCTTCTTCTATTTCTTTAACTTCACTAAATTCATCGGCAAGTGCCAAACCGCCGTATAGTGCAGCATCGTCTCCTAATTTTGTTGCAATTATTTTTACAATTTTCCCAGGTTCAGGCAACACCGCTTTGTCAAATTCTTTTTTTAATAATAGGTAACATATATTTACTCATTGCTTCAATTACGCCACCACCTAATACTATTGTATCAATATTTAATAAAGTAACAATGCTGCCTAAAACAGTGCCAATTATTTTGGAAGCGGCATTTATATTAGTAGTTACAACCTTATCTTTTTTAAGCATAGCTTGTAAAAGCATTTTACTTTTAATTGCTTTTTTATCACCCATCAGTTCTGTTATTGCAGATTTTTTACCTTCTTTTATATCCTTTTGAATTGCCTTAACAATAGCAGTTCTACTTGCCAAACCTTCAAACGTGGTTTTCTTTTTTGCACCCATCAATAAACCTTCGGCAGAAACAAGCATATGCCCAATTTCGCCTGCATAAAAGCTGGAACCGCGATAAATTTTTCCGTCAAAAAATAACGCCCCGCCAATTCCGGTTCCTACAAACACAACAAGCATATTATTAACTTTATCGTGCATCTCATATTTTTTTATTCCCAAGCCGCCTAAATTTACATCATTTTCTATTAGTACCGGAATGTTAAAATGTTTTTGTAAGGCTTTTTTAATGTTATAGTTTTTTATCTCTAAATTAGGTGCATTGCCTATTACTCCGCTTACGGGGTTAACCGTGCCGGGCACTCCTAAACAAATTGCCCTAATTTTATCTTCCCCTACTCCGGATTTTTCAAATAACATATGAACGGACTCTACAATATCTTTTACCAGCTGTTGAGGACCTTTTTTAAATTTGGTTGCAACTTTTTCGCGGCAAACTATTTCCTTTTTATCGTTAATTAGTGCACTTAAAATTTTAGTTCCGCCTAAGTCTATAGATATTATAAATTCTTTCATATGCTTTCTCCGTTTTCTTTTTTATTTAACTATATAAATTTAAATAGTTATTCGTTTAATTTCAAATTTTTATTACTTTTTTAACAAACATTATTTTGTATTTTTGTAACAACAAAATAGATTAATATGAAACCGCTAAAACAATTCGGACAAAATTTTTTACAAGATAACAACATTATCGAAAAAATTATTACTTTATTTAACCCAAATGCTACCGATATAGTTGTTGAAATAGGACCGGGAACGGGAGCTTTAACAAAAAAACTATACCCCGTTGTAAAAAATTTTTATGCAATAGAAATAGATACACGAGCCGCTTTAAATTTAACACAAGAATTTCCTAATTTAATACTTTTTCGAGAAGATGTATTAAATTTTGAATTTAATCAAATTTATAAACTGCACTATAATCCGTTACGTATAATAGGAAACCTACCGTATAATATAACTTCACCAATTATTTTTAAAGTATTTGAAAATATTGAATATATAAATGATATGGTTTTTATGGTTCAATATGAAGTTGCAAAAAGATTTACTGCCGAAAAAGGAACAAAAGATTACGGGATTCTTTCAGTATTATTAAATTTTTTTACAGAAACTAAGTTTTGTTTTAAAGTATCGCGAAATTGTTTTTATCCCGTACCTAATGTGGAAAGTGCCATAGTTTATATTAAAGCAAAAGACTTAACTAATTGCAACGTAAATAAAAAGATTTTTATTTCTACGGTAAAAGCTGCTTTTGGAAATAGAAGGAAGACATTAAAAAACTCATTTTCTAATAGTATTTTTAAGGAATTTGACCTAAGCAAAATAGATTTCGACTTTTCTAAGCGTGCCGAACAACTTAATTTAGAGGATTTTATTTATTTATCTAATTGCTTTTATAATTCTTTATATAAAAATAAGCGGTAATTAAATAATAATAACCGCTTATTTAAGGAACTTTTCAATTTATTTAAATATTAATAATTATATTAAAGTTTTCCTAAATCAACTTTATTAACAATATCAACAATTAAATAAAAATAACGATCTAATGAACAATTTGCATCTTCACGTAAATAACAACAACCGTCTTCAGACCGTGTTTTACACTTGGCACATATTGTATTTCGTAAAGCTTGTTGAATTTCTTCAAATGGTTTATCGTTATTTTTATGAATTACGTCAACTATC
The DNA here is from genome assembly GCA_036743235.1 of Melioribacteraceae bacterium. Classification (GTDB taxonomy): domain Bacteria; phylum Bacteroidota; class Ignavibacteria; order Ignavibacteriales; family Melioribacteraceae; genus JAEXOD01. The sequence goes on along the minus strand of DAINPX010000082.1, from coordinate 5,253 downwards.
TCATCGGTATAAAGTTCTATCGCACAATGCTCTTCTTCATTTAAAGTGCAACGTCCTTTTATATCGCTATCGCAACAAATTGTACACACATGCTTCTTTAAAGCATTTTTATATATATTCATACATTAACTCCAATTTAACAATAACAAAATTTAGCAATAACTTAAACCTTAAGCAAGAAAAATATGCATAAAAAAGAAAGAGTTAAACGCATTTTCGATTCAATAAGTAACAGGTACGACTTCCTCAATCATTTTTTAAGTTTGGGAATTGATTTCTATTGGAGATATAAAGCACTAAAAAAAGCGGGGATAAATAAAAATTCCGTTTTATTAGATATTGCCTGCGGTACGGGGGATTTTTCCATTGCAGCAAAAAAATTTGGTGTAAATAAAATATTTGCAGCCGATTTATCAAAAAACATGTTATTACTTTTTAATAAAAAAGCCGCTTGGTCTAAAGGAAAGTTACTTCAATCGGTAGCCGAATTTATTCCCTATAAAAACAATCAATTTACAGATATTACCGTTGCATTTGGAGTAAGAAACTTTTATGATTTACAAAAAGGATTTGACGAATTTTATAGAATTTTAACACAAAACGGAAAAGTTACAATATTAGAGTTTAGACTTCCTAAAAATAAAATTATTGCATGGTTATATAATTTTTATTTTAATAAAATATTGCCGTTTATAGGAAGAATAATTTCTAAAGATGACGAAGCTTATAAATATTTACCTGATTCGGTAAACGAATTTGATGCCAATGTTAATTTACCTAAACTTTTATCAAATTCCGGTTTTACAAAAATAAAAACTTATTCCGCCACATTCGGAATTGTACAAATAGTAATTGGTCAGAAACTTTAATCTTCTTCTGCCGTTAAATCTTCCAATTCTACCTTATACATATTATTTATGGTTTTACCTAAAAATCTTTCGGCAACAGCCTTAAATTTTTCGGGCAAATCGCTAACGTAATATTCGTGTTTTCCTTCTTGATTAATAGGAGTTTTTAACCCCCTTCCGGTCAAATAATTATCAACAACCTTAGTTGCTGCTTGACCGCTATCTATAAGCTTAACACTATTACCCATAACTTTTTTAATAACATCGGATAGTAAAGGATAATGTGTACAACCTAAAATTAATGTGTCAATTCCAAGATCTTTAAGCTCGGTTAAATACTCTTTTGCAATTAATTTTGTAGCTTTATGGTCAATCCAACCTTCTTCTGCCAACGGAACAAACAAAGGACAAGCTTTTTCATAAACTTCTAATTCAGGGTCAATTCTTAGCAATTCCTTAGAATAAGCTTTATTATTTACTGTTGTATTTGTTCCTATTACTCCAATTTTTTTATTTTTGGTAACCTGAACAGCCAATGCACTTCCCGGTTCAATCATACCTATTACCGGAATTTTATAGGTTTTTCTAAGAACGTCTATTGCCACCGAAGAGGCAGTATTACAAGCAACTATAATTAGTTTAACATTTCTTTTTATTAAAAAACGTGCATCTTGTTTAGAATATTCTATAACGGTTTCATTAGATTTAGAACCGTAAGGTACACGTGCTGTATCGCCAAAATATATAATATTTTCGCATGGTAAATATGCCGAAATTCTTTTAACTACGGATAATCCGCCAATACCTGAATCAAAAACCCCTATTGGGCTATATCTGTTCATAAAATTCAAATTTGTACTCCTACAACATTTCTTCAATTGTTTGTGTCAATGTTACTCTTATTAACTCATACTCGTTAAATGAGATTTTTTTATTATTTTTTTTATAAGTATAAAACGAATCTACTACGTCATCCCCTTTTGTCGAAATTTTTGCGAAAGCAATATGTAATCCTATATCAGCTATAGTTTTTGTAATTTGATAAAGAAGGCCTAATCTATCCGGAGAAAACACATCTATAATTAAATATTTTTCGTGCTCTTCAAAATTAATTTTTACACGACCTTGTCTTTTAAAAAACTTTCTTTCAATTCGCCACCATTTCGATTTTGCTTTGTTAAACTCTTTTGTTAACAATAAATTATCGTTAATAGTAAGTAATAAATCCAATTTTATTTTTTCGTAACGGTTTATATCTACAGTTTTACCTGTTCTAAAATCAGTTACATTAAAACTATCTATAATAATTCCGTCTTTTCTAGTAAATATTTTAGCATCGTGAATATTTAAGTCATTAATTGAAAGAGTACCGCACAAACGAGCCAAAATACCTTCAACATCTTTAGTAATTATGGTTATATTGGTATAATCTTCCATTTCTTTAAAAAATACGCTTAAATCTTCTCCCCTCTCAATTTCTTCAACATGTCTGTTTATTTCTTCTTCGGTATATTGCTGAAGATGAGAAATATCATTAATGGATTGAATATGATCTTTAACCATCTCGTTTGTTAAATAAACATTACCCTCCAACATCTGTTTGGTCTTGGCATAAATTAACTGCTCTCCTGTCTGTTGTTCTTCAATCATTAATTTAGTCTTTCTGTAAAGTTCAAATAACATATCACTTTTCCATTGTGTCCATACAACAGGACTAACAGCTGATAAATCGGCATATGTTAGCAAATAAAGATAATCGAGATGTTTTATTTCGTTAAATATAAAAGAAAAATTATTTAATGTTTGAGGATCGTTCAAATTTCTTCTGAAAGCCATTTGTTCCATTGTTAAATGATGCCTTACCAAAAAACGAACAAGGTCTATTGCTATCTTATCATACCCAAGTGTTTCCATATTACCGCCTACCAACTCACAACCTAATATTTCATGTCCTGCAATACTAATTGGTTTGGCAATATCATGAAAAAGTACAGCTAAAAACAATAAATCTTTATCTGGTATTTCGGAATATATTTTTCCTAACTTACTAAATTCACCTTCAAGTTTTTCTAAGTTAATAATTGCCATTAAAGTATGTTCGTCTGCAGTATAACAATGATATACGCCGGGTTGAAAAAAGCCATTTAAATCGCTAAACTCGGGTAATACTAAAGAAAGTACCCCAAGCTCGTTCATTGCAGATAACGTTAAACCTACATTTTTAGGAAGTTTTAATATTTCTCTAAAAAAAGTATATGACTCGTGCGTTCTTTCAGCTTCAATATTATAGTTATGAACTGTTTCTATAATAAGTGTTCTGAGATTTTCATCAAAAATGCCTCCGTAAATACCCCTATAATAAAACGCTTTTAATATATCGGATAGAGATAGTTCTTTATTTATATTAATTGAAAGTACATTGGCTTTTATCGAAAACTCATCATCAATAGTAATGGAAAGAAAATCGGAAATAGGAGCAGTAATTTGCTCGGTATATCTTCTAATCATTGTTTTGGCAAAACGGTTTATTACCACTGCCGAATCGAAGTAGCTTCTCATAAATTCTTGAACCGATAAACCGGCTGAATTTATTAACCCAACAATTTTTTCTTGGCAGTCAAATTCCAATCTATCATTTTTTCTTCTGTTTATAAGGTGCAAATAGTTTCTTGTTCTAAGAAGATTTTTATAAGCATCCGAAAGTTTATTTAATTCTTTCCTGGAAACTAATTTTTCTGTTCTAAGTAAATTAATAAAACTTTCCGTTTGTATAATTTCATTCTGATCCGATAGCAACTTGTTGTTTTTTAGGGCATAAATCCATTCAACTGCTTGCAAATCACGTAATCCGCCGGCAGAAAATTTAATATTCGGTCCAATAACTTTTGGCGAAGAACCGTATTTTTTATGTCTAATATTTATATCATCAAAATACGCATAAATTAATCGTATTCTTGTATCTTCATCCAAATGCGAAAACAACAAATTATTCCAATCGGAATATATTTTATTATTCCCCATTAAAAAACGAGTTTCAAAAAACTGTGTTACGGTTGTAAGATCATCCTCAATAAATTTGGCAATATCGTTAAACTCCCTTACCGTATGACTTGCTTCAATTCCACAATCCCATAATAATTGTACACATTTTTTTATTGATGCCTTATGAATTTCCGCCTCATCGGTTATAAACATAATATCAATATCGGAAAAAGGGGCAAGTTCTCTTCTACTAAAACTTCCTGCAGAAACAATTGCAAACTGAACATTTTCACGTTCAAGTATATTTACAATAAACTCTTCAATAAGCAAGCTATAATTTAAACAAAAGTTAAACGAGTCTGCCAATAAATCAGCATCGTTAAATATCCTTTCTCTAAGATTAAGATATTTTTCTTTTAATTTAATTATTTCTTGCATATTTGTTCTAATTTTAATTTGCAAATTTAAGCAAATTATTTGTATTTGCCAATTTCATATAATTATTACTTAATAATATTTTACAAACTATTGTTGGTCGTTATAAAATTAGTGTAATAAATTAAATAAAACAATGCTAAAAAATACATCTGGATTAAGATTGATTGTTTTAAGTATTTATTTCCATCTATCTCATCTCTGAAATATAAAAATATAAACGGAACAAGAATATAAATATGTGAAGCTCCTAATTTTACACTGGATGTAAATACAACAGATAGACCAATAATAAATAATTTAAGAATATGTGAAAATTTATCGGATTTATTAATAAACACTAAAACATAAACCAAAATACCAAAAAATACTAAAATCAACATACTAAAATTATATGGTATTAAAACGAACTTTTGTAACTGGGTACAAATTTGAGCTGCTACACCGGTTGAGTTTTCTAATCCATGCAAATTTGAATGATTTGGTATTGTTAACCAAATTAAAGGAATTAAAAAAATTAGAGATAAATAATTTATATTTAAAAACCTTTTAAAGTTAAATAGAATAATAAATATTCCTATAAAACCAATATTTGCAAACACGGCATTTGCATGTTCAAAAGTCGGCTTTAATTGATGAATATTAAACTGAGGAACTGTAAGTCCTTTCCAAATAAAAAATATTAATAAAGCAGGACTTAATAAAACAACTTGAACGGCTAAATTTTTTATATAAACATTTAATCCATTTTTTAATTTAATGTTATTAACCAATTCAACAATTTGACGAGCTACAACCAATATCAACATCCATTGTTGAGATAATACTGCAAGACTAAGCATTAAAGATACTATCGTATTACTAAATTTTGTTTCATTTTTTATTATAAAGTAAAAAGCAATAAATGCAAATAATAAGCCGTAATTAAACATGTAAAATGACTTTTTCTTCTTTGATAACGCCCTTCGCCAGCCCGTTGGATTCTTCT
>DAINPX010000081.1:0-10233 GCA_036743235.1 Melioribacteraceae bacterium | reverse complement strand
TTTATCTACGGTTTTTGTTAAAAATAATATTGCAGAAGGTAAATATAATTCTGACCGTCCTTAGATATAATTGTTGTGTCAATAGAACTATATTTACCTTCTGCAATATTATTTTTAACAAAAACCGTAGATAAATTAGAGTCTTTTGCCACAAAAATATAATTATTACCCAGATAATCAAATTTTAATGTGTTTTCGTAAATATCAAAAAATACACTCTGTTCTTTATCGTCAATAATTAGAGACTTATATATATCTTTATAAATAACATATCCCGCTTTACTACCATCTCCGGAAAAGGTTATATCTCCGGATATTAATTCATACTTCTTTGATTCTTTTCCGTTTATAACTACCCATTGTGCATTATTTGAAAAAGTTGAATACCCATAGGATTTGCCGGTTGAACTAAATATGGGATCGTCTATACTATCATATTTCTTTTCTTCTTTTGTGTTAATAACAATAAAGGACTTATTTTTTAGTGAAGCTTTATATAAGTAAGTTTGAGAATTGGGACTAAATACCGGTCCATAATCAATAAAAGAGTATAGTTTTCCTAATTTACCATCAAATAATACTCCAAATTTATCACCCTTTTTAACCAAGGCACAATAATGTTTGCTATCATTACTAAAAACGATATTTTTTACAAAATCAAAAGCTTCACTTTTTTTGCCGTTATCGGATATATAATATTTATTGTTTTGTTTTAATACAAAAATAACACGTTTGCTATCCGGACTAATTACGAACAAATCTTTTTGAAATTCATCCCAATTAACTTGTGTTATAAGTTTTTCGTCAAAAATATTTTTGTTTGTTTCCTGAGCAAATAAAACATACATGCTAATAAATGAATAAAAAAATAAACTAAGCAAAAAAGTTTGTTTCATGAGATAACTCCAAATTTAAAGTAATTAATTAATTTTATATATAAATATCCATTTTTGTCTGTTTACTAATTTTTTAGCTATACACCAAAGTTTAAAATTTAACGTATATTTGAATCTATTTTATCTTTTGCAAAAAAATAAAATTCTACCATCCTCTCAAAACAGTTAATTTTGTTTTGAATATTAACAAAGTTATTATAATTAAAACAAACAAATATTTATTTTGATAGGATTTATATAACTAACGTAACATGGAATTATTTTATTTAACTTTATGCTTAAATATAGCTCCCTTTAATTTTATAATTTAATATCAAATTGTTAAAAGTGAAATTGAAAAAACTAAATGAGAAATCTTTCCTTCCTTCAAAGTCAAACCATATTAGTTAATAGTTAACAAAAATATCAAATAAATAAAAATTATTGTATAATATAACAGTTTACAAAAATTTAAACAATAAATTTAATTCAAATTTTAAAATATTGATAATATTTTACAAAAGATTAATATTATAATTATTATAATGATTTTAATGTAATTATAAGCCGAATTTTTAAAAATTATTATTGTTTAATTTTAGGCATGTTTTATTTATTCCATTTCTTTTCGTTTTGTTTTTCACTAATTGTTTTCCCTTCTTTGGCTGCATCCCACCATTGTTTTGCCGTACCACTCTGAAAATAATCGACTACTCCAAAAATAGCAGTAAATACACTAAAAATTATTAAACCTATTATTAACGAAAAAATTGAGAAGAAAGAGAAAAAATAAGTTATATTATTACCTAATTCTTCAAATTGCGATTCCAAAATTGAACCCAAAATATAACCGATAGCCAAAAATAATACCCAAATAATTAAACAACCTTTTAATTTTTTCATATGCAAAATCTCCAAAGCACTTATTAATTAATTACCATATAATACAAAAACAAATATTCTATTTATTATATTAGAGTTAAAATATATGTATATTTCCAAAAAAAAGGGGTTTCCCTTGTTGGAATTAAGTGACTAAATTAATAGTTTTACGCTTTAAATTTTATTATATATTTATTTTATTTTTAGAGGCATATTTGAACCATGAAGAAATTGCAAATAATAATTTGAACTTTTCTAAATTTGAAAAAGAGATAATGGAATTAATTTGTAACGGTTACAAAAATAAGGAAATATCGAAATTATTAGAATTAGCTTTATCTGTATTAGAAGAGATCATATCCGAGATATATAAAAAATTAGGAGCCAAAAACAGAGCTAATGCTGTTTATTTAATTTGTAAATATAAAATTTTATGATTGTAATAGCCAACAAAATTAGTTAATAATTTTTTTTAATTTTTTAACAAATCATTTTTTTTATAGTATTTAAAGTAATACTATTTTGTTCCAATATGTTAGTATCTCACCTCTCTTAATAAAAAAAACACTATATTTGTAATAACTAAACAAAAAAAATAAATAATATTTAACTGAATTATTTAAATATTATTATAAGTATTATTAAAAAGATGAATAAAATATAAATGTATTTAACTAAATAAAAACTTAGATATAGGTAAAGTTATGGGGTTAAATCTTACAAATCAACAAAAAAATGCATTAGATATTAATAGGCATATTAGCTTAACCGCAAATGCGGGTTCCGGTAAAACATTTGTTTTAAAAAAACGATTTGTTAATATTTTATTACAAGAAGGAATATCGCTAAATAATATTGTTGCTATTACATTTACCGAAAAAGCTGCCGCAAAGTTATATAAAGATATTGCGGAAGAAATGGATAAACGAATAAATGAAGAAACAGATAGGAATATAGTATTTTCTTTACAAAATTACAGAAGAGATTTAGTTTCGGCAAATATTTCGACTATACATTCTTTTTGCATTCAAATTTTAAAGGAATTTTCTACCGAGGCACAAATTGACGCCAATTTTGTTCCGATTGATGAAATAATGGCTAAAGAGATTTTACGGTTAAGTTTTGAAAGTGCTTATAAATTAATAAACAAAACTAATGAAAATATTTCAGAATCGATAAAATATTTAGTACGATTTTTTGGTTCAAAAGAAAAGTTATACTCGGTAATTCAATTATTAATAGATAAACGTGCAAAAATTGAAGATTTGTATAGAGATATAGAAATTAAAACCAACGATGAAATTTTAACTGAATTAAATAAAAAAACAGAAATTAAATATAAGTTATTATACGAAAAAGAGATATTTGAAATAATCGAAAAATTAAAATTTGTTAACGGTATAGCATTTGATAAGTTAAAGGATAAAACCTTAGCAATAGAAGTAGAAGAGATACTAAATAAATTTAATAATAATTTAAATTTTTTGGAAATATTAAATTTATTAAAAATAATTTACTCAAAAATATTTACCGGTACAGGTACAATAAAAAGACGAGATTATTTAAAAAAGAGTGAAGATTATGATGAATTAATATTTGAAATTGAAAATTTTGATTTATGGGGAAAAGTAAAAGGAAAATTAAGTTCGGTAGAAGAAGATAAAAGTTATATTCAGTTTTGTAAAAACCTTTTTCTATTTTTTAACGAAGTGAATAAAATTTTTGACCAAAAAAAAGAGACTAACAATTTTTTGGATTTTGAAGATCTGCTGTTAAAAACTACAGAAGTAGTAAAAAACCCTGACGTTGTAGAAATACTTGCCGAAAGATATAAATATATTATGATTGATGAGTATCAGGATACAAACGATACTCAGTATAATATTTTTATGCCGATATTAAAACATTTGCAAATTAATAATTTATTTGTGGTTGGTGATGAAAAACAAAGTATTTATTTATTTAGGGATGCCGATTTAGATATTTTTGATATTACCAAAAAACTTATTAAAGAGAAAGATATTAAGGGGAGTTTGGAACTTACACATAGCTTTAGGGTATCTCCTAAAATCGCGCTTTTTACAAATATATTATTCTCCAAAATTATGGAGTTTAACAATCCAATATTTAATGAAGTGAACTATGCTCCGTTAATTTGTGCAAGAAAACCAGAAGATAACAATATAGGTAATATCTCAATATTATTAACCGAAAAAGGAAAAAACGAAGCAGAATTGGTATCTAAAAAGATAATTGAGATGCTAAAAAACGGGGAAATAAATAATTTTTCGGATGTTGCGGTTTTATGTCGTCAGAAAACGGATTTTGAAGATTTAGAGAAATCTTTTACCGCTTACAAAATAAATTACATGGTAATTGGAGGTATGGGATTTTATCAAACCCAGTTGAGTTTCGATTTGTACCACTTCTTAAATTTTATAAATAATCCGGATAGTGATATATCTTTGGTTGCATTGTTACGTTCTCCTTTTATATTATTATCGGATACTCAAATAGCGTTAATTTCGTTGGAAGAAGGTAAAACATATTTTGAAAAACTACAAAAATATTCCGATAAAGATAATAAAGTACTAAATGCAGTAAAACTGATAAATAAATGTATTAAGTTATTTGAGACCAATGATACCGAAGACGTTTTGCGTTTGTTTTTAACAGAATCGGGATATTGGGGTATTTTAGCAGTCAGAAATTCGTATCAACAGGAAATTGCCAATCTTGAAAAATTCATTCAATTAATTTTGCAAACATTTGATAGATCATTTTTTTCGTATTACGACTTTTTAAAGCAATTGGACGAATACATTGAATCGTTTGATAAAGAGAACCAGGCACAAGTTAATAGCAGTTATCCGGCGGTTAAAATAATGACAATTCACAAATCGAAGGGTTTAGAATTTGATACTGTAATATTATATAATACATCAGAAAAATTAAAATATTCTCAAATAAAAGCCAAAGAAGTTAGGTTTGATAAAGAATTTGGGTTTATGACAAAAGTGCCCCAAAACGATGATCTTACTAACGACTATGTACTACCCAATTGGTGCATTTTAGCTGAAAGCAATACTACTAAAAAAGAAGAAGCGGAACATAAAAGAGTTTTTTATGTTGCTGTTACCAGAGCGATAAATAACCTGATAATTTCATGTAAATATAATATTAAAACGAATTTTGAAAATTCTTTTTTTGGATATTTTATTAACGCATTTAACCCAAATTTAGATAACGATGTAATTACTATTGAAGGAGATTTACAGTACTTAATTGAAGGTATTTCAAATGTTAATTATAAATTAAATTTTAATATTAACATTATTAAGAACATTGAACTTGATACTGAATTATTTAATAATAAGAACGAACTTGAAGTTAAAGTTTCGGATAAAGAATTTCTTTTAAATGCCGTTTATGATACACCCAAATATGAATTATTTACGGCTTCAAAATTTTTAGCTTATAAATTTTGTCCTATCTATTATAATTTAATTTACGAATATTCTTATCAAAAACTATTTACTTTTTTAAGTAATAAATATAATTACCAAGATTATTCAAAAGAAGACGAAATTGAAATAAATACCGATGCTTTAAGAATTGGAGTGGTTTGTCATGAAATATTAGCTTCTAAGTTTGATAATAATAATTTGAGTGGGATAATTAAAGAAAAAGTAGAAAAACAATTGTTGCCAATTAATGAGACCAAGAAATTAATATTGGACGTTGAAAATCTACTAATTCCGTTTATTAATTCAGAACAATATAAAGAGATTGATAGTTTTAATTTTTATTATTCGGAATTTGAAATTAATAAAGTTGTTGAAAACTATTACTTTACCGGAATAATTGATAGATTGATAATAGAAAAAGATAAGATAATAATAGTTGATTTTAAGACTAATAAAGTTGATGAAGAAAATATTAAAGATAAAATACAATATTATTTACCTCAATTAAAATATTATGCATTCTTAGTAGGGTCTTATTTTGGCTGGGAAAAAGAAATATATATGAAATTAATGTTTTTATCTTATCCTGAATATAATGATGTTATAAAAATTGAAAAATTGGAAGCAGAAAGTCTATTGCTTGAGTTAAAACAAGTAATAAATAATATCAGAGAAAATTACTATATTAGCAATACTAAAAGTTGCTATTTGTGTACGTTTAATAGTGTTTGTACAAAATCGATATTAATTAAAGGGAAACAATGAAATACTATATATATGTTATTTTATTACTTGCACTTATTACTGCCTGTGCACCTACTAAAGAAATTGTAACCGAAAAGGTAGAAGTAATAAAAGAGGTTGTGGTAGAAAAGCCATGTGAATGTACTAAATACGAATTACCTCCTGATTGGAAGGATGATGTAAAAAGAGAAGAAAAAATTAAATCGTTTTCATCTGTATTAACCGGAGTAAAATTTTTTATCGATCCGGGACATGGAGGGAAAGATAGACACGGTAAAAGTAAAGACGGAAGCGTTGTTGAGGCAGATGTAAATTTACGTGTTTCTTTATACCTCCGTAATTATTTGCAAAAAGCCGGTGCAATAGTATATATGTCCCGTATGGCAGATAGTACTGTAGATTTAAAATATAGAAGTGAATTGGCAAATAAAAGCGGAGCAGATTTTTTTATTAGCGTACATCATAACGCACCAGGAAACTCAAACGATAATTGGACAAATTTTACTTCGACTTATTATCATGCAACCGAAGAGGACTATGAATTTAACCATTGTAACAAAGATTTAGCAAGATATATACAACGCGATTTAGCTTACGTTATGGATAATTCTAACGGGTTAGGCTCGTTTGACGGAACTTATTCCGACTATAACATTTATCCAAAAGAAGGATTTTCTGTTTTAAGAAGAACCAACATTCCTGCAGTACTAATTGAAGGTTCGTTTTTTACAAATCCTACAGAACAAAGACGTTTAAATATTGAAGAGTTTAATGATATCCAAGCATGGGGTATATTTAGGGGTATTGGTCGTTATTTAACTGCCGGATTACCAAAAATAGCATTTCTTAAAGATAGGAGTATAATTAGTGAAGGTACTGCTAAATTGGTATTTAATCTTTCTGATAAAAGCGGAATAAATGTTAAAAGTATTAAAGTATTTTTTGATTCTTCAGAAGTTGAATATACTTATGATAAAAAAACCGGAAATTTAATTGTAGAAGTTAATAAGTTGAAAAAAGGCGAATATGAGGTAAAGGTGATTGCGTCAAACAAAAACGGCAACCACGCATTACCGTTTATTCAAAAAATAAGATACAAATAATTAATTCTTTTTCTTTGCATCAATTTTATTAGTTACAACCCAAAATATAAATAAAGCAATTGCGGCAATTAAACCGATTGCGAAAAAGTAATACCAAATGTAATGCGCATTAGCATAATAACTTGCTTTTGCCGTTTCGGATAAACCTACGGGTAAAGTATTTGGATCGGGGCAATATGCATCCAATAAAAAGCCTGAAAGAATAAAACCGGCTAAAGCAGAAAAGAAAGAATGAAGGTGGCTGAAGCCTAAAAACAAACCTTCTTCACCTTTAGGAGCTTGAAAAGAGAAGTATTCCAAAAATCTTGGAGAAATAAAACACTCTGCCAATCCTTGAATACCTATACCCACAATCATCATAACCGTTAAAGGATGGGCTTCAACAATACCAAAAATATTTATTGAAGTACCAAAAACATTTTCCATACCATGGCTAAAAGACATAGCCAAAGCAGAAAAAGGCATCAAAATCATACCAATAAGCATACTGGTTACTGCTAATTTGTTTTTCATTAGTTGGGTAATAAAAACAACTAAAATAACCACAACTGCAGGGTTAACATTGGCAAGCCATTCAGGTTTTGCATCTTCACCGAGTAAACGGATAACATATTTAGGCATAGTTGCATAAAGTTGATGTTGAATTATCCAAAATCCTGTAACAATTAAAGTTAAAATGATTAGGCGGGGAGTAGTAAATATTTTTATTAATGAATTAAATACATCCTTTAAACTTTTTGCGTTTTTATAATCTACTTTAGTTTCTTGAAAAAAGAATAACGCAAACAATAATGCAACAAATGCCATGGCTGAAGAAAAAAAGTTTACATATTCTAATCCAATCCCTTGTCTAATAAACGGAACGAAAGTTTTACCGCCAAAAGCTCCTATATTAACAATCCAATAAAAAACGGAATAGCCCCTTGCTCTATTAGCTTCGTCAGTAGTTTTTGCTACCGTTCCGGTAATTAAAGGTTTAATAAAACTGCCACCCACTAACACTATTAAAAGTTCGAATATTACTGCAACTTTTGTAACAAAAACTCCCAATAAAAAATAACCTATAGTTAATAAACCGAACGCAATAATTAAACCTCGTTTAAATCCTATTTTATCGGAAATTGCACCTACGAAAGGGGGCAAAAAATAAAGAATTGCGTAAAAAACACCGGCAATAATTCCCGTTTCTTTATCGTTAAATTTTACAACATCGGTTAAATATAATGTTAAAACAATAAAAAAACCATAATATGCGGCTCTTTCCAATAACTCCATTGCATTGGCAAGCCAAAACTCTTTTGGAAATTTCCAAGTCAGTTGATTTTGAGAAGCATTTTGATTTGTCATAGTATCCTTTTATGTTATTTCAGTTTATTAAATTATCAATTTTTGGCATTCCTGCTTTATACCAAGCAGAATATATATATGAAGCAACAAATTTTGCTGCGTTATTCATCTGAATATAAGTAATGTAATCGGTTTGTTTCCATAAATATGCATAATACATATCGGTAGAAGTGGAATGAGCAAGTTCATTTGCTTTTTTATCTGAGTCAAGAATTATTTCTATAAAAGAAAAACTATTATCAATTATATCAAAGGCAGTTAATAAAGGATCATCTATTTCGGTTAACTGTTGGTTGTAAAAACCGTCAACAATTTTATCTAAGTATTTTTCAACCATTTTAGATTCATATCTGCTATGTATTCCTTTTTGGTTAGTAAGCTGTCCGTCATAGTTGGTTGTTGTATGCAAAGCCATATGTGCATCTGCAACAAAATGGGCAACTTCGGCGGAATAATACAAAATATCATTAAAATTTTTATTAGTAAATGCTTCAATTAATTTATTTTGATTTGTTTGTATTACCCATGGTAAAGTACCTTGTCTTTTTACTTCCTCTTCTCCGTATTTGGAAATTAAAGTATCGTAATTTGTAATCATATCTAAATTATTAAACTCCTGGTAAAAATCTATATCAATATAGTGCCAGGGAGCTTGTTCTTTTATGGTTCTTACTCTTTTATCGGGGTTGATAGACATAGCAACAACAGAATCGTTGTACATTTGTGTAACATTCATTTTTTGTTTTAGTAATTCAAAAGCATGTTTTGAGATATTTATATGTCCGGTTCTACCCCAACCGAATATTGAAGTTGAAAAAATAATAAATAAAAAAGTAAATTTTAATTTATTTTGGTTTATTGATTCCATATTTATATTCCTGTTAATTGTACAATTATTTCTCTATTTCGCGGTCTGTTGTCAAATTCTAAAAGTATAATTTGCTGCCATGTGCCCAAAATCATTTCTGAATTTATAAAAGGCACTATAATTGAAGGACCTTGTAAAGTAGCTCTAACATGAGCATATCCGTTTCCGTCTCCCCATGTATCGTTGTGGCGGTAAAATCCATTAATGGGAATTATTCTATCCATAAAATTAGGATAATCATTTAATAAGCCCGGTTCGTATTCAATTGTAGAAATTCCTGCCGTGGCACCCGGAACAAAAATTAAAACATTTCCTTCTTTAAATTGTTCTTCCTTAATAATAGCGTTAATATTATGGGTAATATCAATTATATCATTAACACCTTTGGTTTTTAAATTAAATTTTGCTGTTTTAACTTTCATAATAATAAATAATTTAAATGAATTGCAATTTAAAATATATTTACAATACCGGCAAGATAATAAAAAATATATTTCATTTTTTTCTCGATTATTAAGCAATATTTTATTAACTTAAAGAACATATTTTTTTAACAATATGAGAATAACATATGCTGACAAAAGATTTTATTGAACTTGAAGAGAAGTTCGGTGCCCACAATTATCATCCTCTTGATGTTGTAATTGATCGCGGTGAAGGTGTTTGGGTTTACGATATTGAAGGAAACAAGTATTTAGACTGCTTGGCTGCCTACTCTGCCGTAAATCAAGGACACTGCCACCCAAGAATAGTAAAAACATTAAAAGAACAAGCTGAAAAAATTACGCTTACTTCACGAGCATTTAGAAATAGCCAGCTACCGTTTTTTTATAAAGAGCTTTCGGAATTGACCGGTTATCCAATGGTTTTACCAATGAATAGCGGAGCCGAAGCAGTAGAAACAGCCTTAAAAGCTGCCAGAAAATGGGCTTATAAGGTAAAAGGAG
>DAINPX010000080.1:0-10298 GCA_036743235.1 Melioribacteraceae bacterium | reverse complement strand
CAGCAATTTTATATGCGTCTGCATTCATTATATAAGTACCAATATGAGTATGTAAGCCTACTAAGTTAAGGTTTTTTACCCTTATAATTCTGCGAAGAGCTTCCAAAGCTTCACCATTTTCATAGTTAAAACCAAATCTATCCCATTTTGGGTAAATTCCTGTATCCATATTAACACGAATAGCCACATCTGCGTTAATGTTTAATTCGTTTACTATTTCAATAATTAAGTATAATTCATCAAAATGGTCTATGTGTATTTTACTTTTATTTTTTATAGCCTTAATCAAAGCGTCTTTAGATTTTGAAGGACCATTAAAGATAATATCTTTTCCTGCAATTCCGGTTTGCACCGCTTTGTCGTATTCAAATTCACTTACAACTTCTGCCCACGATCCTTCTTTGTGAAAAATGTTACATACAGCTTGTAAATAGTTAGTTTTGTAAGACCAAGCAAATTGAACCTTTGGATAACGGGTTGTAAAAACTCGTGAAGCTTTTTTTTGGTTTTCTCGTATTCTTTTTTCAGAAATTACAAAAAGTGGAGATCCATATTTTTCTGCAAGGTCTTTTACTTGAAGTCCTTCGATATCAGATTTATATTGAGAAACCGGAGCACTTCCAAATTTATTCATAAAACCGGAATAGTGTTTTGTTATTACCGGTCGTTCATACAATTTTTTCATATCACAATTCTCCGTTTATAGTAAATTTTTCAAATTGTTTAATATCCGTTATTAGATCCCAGGAGTATCTAATAAAAATTTTGCCTACTTCATAACTGTTATACGGTTCTATCTTTTTATTATTTGCAAGTTCGGTAAGCATAAAAGGTAAATTTTGACCTGCAGCAACCGCTAAATAAACCCAAGCCGGAAGTCGAGGATTAATTTCGAGGAGGTAAAACTCTTCGGATTTTTTTTCTTTAACAAATTCTAACTCCAAACCGCTTTTCCATTTCAATTTATTAATAATTTCTTTTGAAAGATTTAATAAATTTTCATCATCAAGTGTAATGCCTGCCCAACCTTTACCTTTATCCGTTATATATAGTTTTTTCATAGGAACTGCTCCTATAGTTTTTCCGGTACCGTCTCCAATTGCCACTACATTAAATTCATCACCGGCAATAAATTCTTGAATAATTATCGGTAAACCCCATTTAAAACGAATTTTATTAAAAGCGGTTACGGCTTCATCAAAATTATTAGCAATATAGGCATCATAAAAAATTCCTTTAATAACTGCAGGGTATTTAATTTTATTAGGGATTTCATGCAAATCTTGAATAGAATTTGCAAGAAGATTATTAGGAGCTTTAAAATTATTAATATCGCAAAATTCTTTTAGTTTATCTTTAGCGCGTAAATTTAATTGCTCTAATTCAGGTAGATAAAGATTTATTCCCATTCTTTTTAATTCCGGAGCAATTTTAATAAATCCGTATAATTCAGAATCGAGGGTAGGGATTATAATATCCAATTTCTCTATCTCGTTTATAATTTTCAATCTATGTAAAAGATTTTCCAATCCGGCAGATGGATAAGGTATTATATAACTTTTATCCGCAACATCCGGCATATGTGGTCCTGGTTCAAGGGTATCGTATATTAAACCAACTATTTTAAGATCACTTATGGTTGATTCTCGTAAGCCACGTATAACCGGAACACCGGGACCTGGGCTATCTATATTATTTAATCCTGTAACGGCAATTTTCATATTTCTTTAATGATATTTAAGTTTTTTAATTGATTTAAGAAATCACCTAAATCTTTATTTATAGTCTTTTCGTCAACATCATATTCATCTACTATAAAACTACATATTTCCTCAAAACTTTTATCTTCTTTTAGTAATTTTATTATTTCTCCTCCAATTGAGTTAACAGTAAAAGTTTCACCATTAGAGGGGTGAAAAATAAAACCGCTATCGCTAATTGCAATGTTAGATGGAATTTTTAAGTTTTTCATTCTAATCTCACTTTAAATAAATCATTTTTTTAGTATTGCTAAAACCGTTTACATTTAGTTGGTAAAAATAAACCCCCGAAGCCACTTTTGTATTAAATTTATCAGTACCGCTCCAAATTAATTTGTGTGTACCTGAGTTCAAATTATCATTAATTAAAGTATTTACTTCTTTTCCGTTAATATCAAATATTTTAAGGTTAACATTGCTATCATTTTGTAAATCGAACTCGATATTAGTTTGTGGATTAAAAGGATTAGGATAATTTTGTTTTAAATTAAATTCGATTTTTTCAATCTGATGCTCTTTAATTGATGTGCTAATACCCGTATTATAAGAAATCAAATTATTGATTGAAAAACTTGGATAATTAAACTTAGATATTAAACACTCAAGAATTCCATCATTATCTACATCCCAAATTGTCGGAGACGAATAATAAGATGAAGTTTCGTTTAACTCTAATAAAACTTTATTATTTACTATATCAATAATTTTTATACCTTGTCGATATGGTGAGGCGGTTCCGTAAGATGAAAGAACATAAAACTCAGTAAAGCCGTCACCGGTTAAATCAACAGTAAATGAATACAATAAATAGCCTGCATCTTTTTCGGCTTGAGTAAATGTATAAGAGTACTGGGGAACTGATGAATAAATATCATTAAAAATATAAAACTTGTTTACGTCAATATAATATGGTCTTTTTATCCAAGTATCGTCTGATTGTTGAAAACTAATCCAACCCGAGACATAACTATTTGATAAGTTGGAACTGGTCCATTCAAGTTGCCATTGCGAAAAAATAACATTGTTGAAAATAATAAAAAAAGATAGTAAGTACTTTAGCATAACATAACTCAAATTATTTAATAAAATAGATATTAACTTAAATAAAATGGAGATAAAATAAAAAAATTATTTTATCTCCTTAGAAAGTTAATTGCGATTTCTTCTGTTACCTGCCCATTTAGGATAACCGTATTTATCACGCAATTGATATTCGGTGCCGTTTAACTTTACTTTGGATGCAATTATGAAAGTATCTTTATCAATAGTAACTTTTGAACCAAATATCTCTAATTTATCACCTTTATTGATATCAAGTTTAATGTTATCTAAATTCCAAGTTGGACCGACATGTACATCAATTACTTCATTATTTGTTTTTAATTTAAGCACTAAACCACCCCTATAACCGTTACCTCGTAATAATTCGTATGATTCAACAGTTCCGATAATAGTAGTTTCTGTATTTAAATCGTAAACTGGACCGTTATTATAATAACAATTTCTGTTACCATATTTATTATTGCGTTTACCGTATTGAGCAGAAATATCCGAAATAGTTAGAGTTAACAGGGCTAAAATTAAAATTGCAAAGACTGAATTTTTCATTTTTTTCTCCTAAAAGTTGTTTGTGAAATTCTAATTGCTATTGAACAAAGTTCGTGCCAAGTAGGATAATGATGAAGTTTTGTTAAAATTATAAAAATATAAGAAGTTTTTGAATTAAAATCGACCTATATGTCGAATTATTCGACCAGTGAATGGATCATTATATATAAAAAGTGAAAAAAGCGAGTAATAGATGAATTTTTAAGCTATTATTTTTGGCTTAAAATTTGTATAATTAAATATATGAAAAATTTTAATTACATATTATCAATATTTTTTATTTTGACAATTACGGTTGAAGCTCAAACTATAAAGAGCGATTCTACTTTACGTAAAAATGTTTTTAGAGATAGTTTAAAAAGGTGTTCTCCATATTTACGGTTTATAGATAAAAATGGGGACGGAATAAATGATATTGCCCCGGATATTGATGGTGACGGGATTCCGGATAAGTTAGATCCTCATTATTTGAATAAGTATAAATTTAGACATAGACATGGCAAAGAAATGACAGATTCTACTTTAAATAAAAACAAAGAGGGGAAAAGGTTTAGGCATAGGCGAGGTAAAAATATTAAAAATTGATTATTAATTAAATCTATCTATATTAAATCTTAAAAAAAATACTTATCTTTAAATTTCCAATAATTAAAATTATGATATGGATTTTCATAAAAAGGTTAAGTATATTTTTGTAACAGGCGGAGTAGTATCTTCTTTAGGTAAAGGTATAACAGCATCAGCATTAGGATTATTGTTAAAACAGAGAGGCTATAGCGTAACCATCCAAAAATTTGACCCCTATATCAATGTAGATCCCGGTACGATGAATCCATTTCAGCATGGTGAAGTATTTGTAACCGATGATGGAGCAGAAACTGATTTGGATTTGGGACATTATGAACGTTTTTTAGACGTTAATATGTCAAAAGCAAATAATACTACAACAGGTCAGGTATATGATGAAGTAATATCAAAAGAACGAAGAGGGGACTATTTAGGAGCAACTGTTCAAGTAATACCTCATATTACCGATGAAATTAAACGAAGAATGAAGCTGTTGGGAGAAAGCGGTAAATATGATATAATTATAACCGAGATAGGTGGAACTGTAGGTGATATTGAGAGCTTACCTTTTATGGAATCTATTAGGCAGTTAATGTTGGAATTAGGTAAAAAAAACAGTTTAAGTATTCATGTTACACTAGTACCTTACATATCATCTGCCGGAGAGATGAAAACTAAACCAACACAACATAGTGTTAAAAATTTGTTGGAATTAGGAATACAACCACAAATTTTAGTTTGTAGAAGCGAACATCCGCTTGATGAAGAAATAAAACATAAGATTGCATCATTTTGTAATGTTAATAATAAAGCTGTTATTTCTGCTTATGATTGTAAAACTATTTATGAAGTGCCTCTAGTTTTATTAAAGCAAAAATTTGATCGACTTGTATTAAAGTATTTAAAGTTACCTGATATAAATATAAAAATTGATGGGTGGACTAAATTTGTAGAAAAGATTAAAAATCCACAAGGGAATGTGAAAATTGCAATTTGCGGTAAATATACCGAAGTTCAAGATGCCTATAAAAGTATCTCTGAAGCTATTGTTCATGCAGGGGCAGAAAATGTTGTAAAAGTAGAATGTGAATACGTTCGTGCAGAAGATATTAATTCTAAATCAGTAGGGGATTTACTTAAAAATTTTGACGGTATTTTAGTGCCCGGTGGTTTTGGAAATAGAGGTATTGAAGGTAAGATTATAGCAATTAATTATGCAAGGGTTAATAAAGTTCCATTTTTGGGCATTTGTTTAGGTATGCAATTAGCAGCAGTAGAAATTGCAAGAAATGTTTGCGGTATAAAAAATGCCAATAGTTCTGAATTTGTTAAAAACAAATACAGTATTATTGATTTAATGGAAACGCAGAAAAAAATTAATAAAAAAGGAGGCACTATGCGTTTAGGAGCATATCCTTGTTTATTAGAAAAAGATTCATTAGCTTTTATGGCTTACGAAGAAGGGCAAATATCCGAACGCCATAGGCATAGATATGAATTTAATAATAGATATAGAGAGATATTTAAAAGTAACGGTGTAAAGCTAAGCGGACTATCCCCGGACGGAAATTTAGTTGAAATTATTGAACTTGAAGGACACCCGTGGTTTTTAGGTTGTCAATTTCATCCGGAATTAAAATCACGTGCAGTAAAAGCTCATCCGTTGTTTAGAGATTTTATTAAAGCAGCAATTAATTATTCAAATAAAGGACAGTAGAATTGAAAAAGCTAATTTTGTTTTTATTGATCGCATTTAACTTTGTTTATTCATCAGATAAAAAAAACACTTTAAAAAAAGGAATAGAGTTATCATATAATTTTAATTTTGAAGAATCTGAAAAGATATTTCAAAAGTTAATAAAAGATTATCCGGACGATCCGGAAGGTTATTTATACCTCGCACAGAATTATATGTGGAGTTATTTGGGGAGTAAAGAAGAAAAAGAGTATGAAAATTTTGCAAAACTAATTGAACAGAGTATTGAAAAACTAAAAGATAAATTATCAAAAGAAAAACTAAAATATGAAGTGAAATATCTTTTAGGTAAAGCATATATGTATAAAGCAATGGCTTTAATGAACAAAGGAGATAACCTTCAGGCATTTTTATCAACAAAAAGTTCTGTAGAATATTTAAATGATGTTTTAGAAGATAATAAAGAGTTTTATGATGCTCGCTTAGGAATAGGAGTATTTCAATATGCTTTAGATTTTATACCTCCTGTTTTTAAATGGGCAGTAAGTATGACCGGTTTAACAGCCGATAAAGAAAAAGGGTTTAAAAATATTCAACTTGCTTATAAAAAAGGGTTTGATTCTAAAACCGAAGGGGCATTTCATCTTGGCAAAATATATTCCGACTATTTGGCAAATTATGATAGTTCTGCATTATTTTTGAATAATATTATTAGTAAGTATCCAAACAATACATTATTTTTATATCAGTGTGCTATTACTCAATTACTAAATAGAAACCTTTCGGCTGCAGAAAGATTATTAAATAAAGTTATTTCGTTAAATAATAGTAAATTTAAACAAACAACCGCTTTTGCATATTTTTTACTAGGAGATATTAACTTTAGACGTAATAATTTTGACAAAGCAATTAATTTTTACGAAAAGTTTTTAGAAAATACTAAAATTACCGATTATTCCGGTATTGCATATTACCGTCTTTCTTTTTGTTATTTAATGAAAGATAATGAAGAGAAATCTAAAAAGCTTATTGCTTTATCTAACTCCGGCAATGATGATATACAAGATGATATATTTGCAAACATGGAAGGTAAAAAAATAAAAGAATATGGTTGGAGTAACGATCGTAAAATATTACAGTTAGCAAATAACTTCTTGGAAAATGCCGAATATGACTCGGTAATTACATATTTAAATGATAGATTAGATAATATTAAAGATAAAGAATTTAGGCAAATTGGCGAACTTTATCTTTCTGAAGCATTTATTTATAAAAAAGATTATACAAAAGCAAATGAAAAATTAAGTAATATTACTATTAAAACCTTTGATAGAGAAAAATGGGGAAGTACTTATTACTATATCTTAAATGCTGAGTTGTTAATTAAGCTGGGTAAAAAAAATGAAGCATTAAAAAATTTAAAATTTGCTGATGAAAGCAATGACTATTACTATAAAGATAAATTTGCATCTCAAATTACAGGACTTAAAAGGAAGTTGTAATAGTTTTGGATTGAATTAAATCTGAAATTTACTTAAATTTAAAATTTAATTAATTGTAATATGTTTAATATAGCTGTTTTTATTTCAGGACGAGGCTCAAATCTCGAATCATTACTTAAGTATTTTAACTTTAAAAAAAATATTGTTAAAATATCTCTTGTAGTATCAAACAGAAAAGATGCTTTTGGATTAGAAATAGCTAAACAGAACAACATAGATACTTTTTTATTAAATAAAGAGTATAGTACTTACGATATTTTAGCCGAAAAAATAAAAGAAAAAAATATTAGTTTAATTGTACTTGCCGGATTTTTGAAAATGATTCCTTCATCATTTATTAAAAATTTTGAAAATAAAATTATTAATATTCATCCTGCTTTGCTTCCCTCGTTTGGCGGTGCGGGAATGTATGGAATAAATGTGCATAAAGCTGTTTTTAATAAGTCGTGTCAAGTATCCGGTGCAACGGTTCACTTTGTTAACGATAATTACGATGAAGGTCTTATTATCAGTCAAGAAGCCGTAGATATAACTAATGTAAAATCGCCTGAAGAAATTGCCGAGCGAGTATTAAAAATTGAACACAAAATATTACCGAAAGTTGTTGAAAATATTGCATTAAATAAAGTTAAAATTGTAAACAACAGAATTTATATAAAGCGAGAAATGGAATGAATACCTTAAAAAATGCTTTGGTTAGTGTTTCGGACAAAACAGGAATTGTTGAACTTTGTAAAGCATTAAATATTTTTGGATATAGGATTTTAGCTACCGGAAAAACCGCAAAACTTTTATTTGAAAATAATATTATTTGCACTGAAGTTAGCGAATATACCGGATTTCCGGAAATATTTGACGGAAGAGTAAAGACATTACAACCAAAAATATTTGGAGGTATTTTACAGAGACCGGATAATGAATGCGATAAAAAGGAAGCTTTAGAAAACAATATTGAACAAATTGATATTGTTGTTGTAAACTTATACCCATTCCCTCAGGTTGCATTACGAAAAGACTTTGATTTAGAAACAAAAGTTGAAAATATAGATATTGGCGGACCTAGTTTGATAAGAGCAGCAGCAAAAAATTTTGAGTATGTAACAATTTTAACTAATCCGACCCAATATTCTGATTTTATTGAAAAATTAAAATCCAATACTATTAATACTGATTACAGAAAAAAATTAGCTGTTGCAGCATATTCTCATACCGCTTACTACGATACTGTAATTGCAAATTATTTTGAAAATGAATTTAATTTAGAAAAAAGTCATATAAGAATAAATTATCCAATTTACGAGTATTTGCGGTATGGAGAAAATCCGCATCAAAAAGCTTCGTTTTACGGTAGCTTTAACGAACATTTCGAGTTTTTACACGGAAAAGAATTATCATATAACAATATTGTTGATTTAAATGCTGCGGTTGAATTAATATATGATCTGCCAAAAATAAGTTGTGCAATTATTAAACACACTAACCCATGTGGTGCTGCTATTTCTGATAATGTGTTGGATGCATATTTAAATGCATTATCAACAGATCCGGTTTCTTCATTTGGTGGAATTGTTGCGTTTAATGATACAGTTGACTTTGAAACGGCACAAAAACTTAATGAAATATTTCTTGAAATTGTTGTTGCCCCCGGTTTTACTAATGAAGCAATGCAAGAATTGAAGAAGAAAAAAAATAGAAGAGTTCTTAAAATAACAAATTTTAATAAAGAATCTGTAATTATAAAAAGTGTTATTGGTGGGGTATTAGTACAAGATGTAGATAATTCGAGTTTTAAGAACCTTGAGTTAAAACTTGTAACTGAAAACAAACCCAATATAAACCAACAAAAGGATATTGAATTGGCATGGGTGATATGCAAACATGTAAAATCTAATGCAATTGTTTATGTTAAAGACGGAAAAGTATTAGGAGTTGGTGCCGGACAAATGAGTAGAGTAGATTCTGCAAAAATTGCAGTAATAAAAGCTATTGAACATAATCATAATTTAGAGGGAGCAGTAGCAGCCTCAGACGCATTTTTTCCATTTGCAGACGGTTTAGAAGAGATTATTAAAGCGGGAATTACTACAGTAATTCAACCCGGAGGCTCGGTAAGGGATAATGAAGTTATTGAGGCAGCAAATAGAAATAATATAAGTATGTACTTTACAAGTATCAGAAACTTTAAACACTAAGAGGAAACATGGGAATTTTTAGCCTATTTTCAAATGATATTGCAATAGATTTAGGCACAGCCAATACATTAGTTTATGTGAAAGGGAAAGGAATAGTTCTAAATGAACCATCAATTGTGGCATTTGAGCGTTCTACAAAAAAAATAATAGCAATTGGAAACCAAGCAAAAGAAATGCAGGGTAGAGAACACAAAGAGATACGTGTTGTTAGACCAATGAGAGATGGTGTTATTGCAGATTTTGAAATTGCCGAAGCAATGATAAAAGCCTTTATCAGAAAAGTAAGTACAGGTGCTTTTTCTACTAAAAGAATTGTAATAGCAGTACCGAGCGGAGTTACAGAAGTTGAAAAAAGGGCAGTGCGGGATGCTGCCGAACACGCAGGTGCAAAAGAAGTACATTTAATTGCTGAGCCAATGGCAGCAGCAATAGGCGTTGGTTTAGATGTTGAAGCTCCGGTTGGTAATATGATTGTTGACATTGGAGGAGGGACGACAGAAATAGCCGTAATAGCTCTTTCCGGAATTGTACACGAAGAATCTATAAGAATTGCCGGTGATGAAATGAATAATGCAATTATGCAATTCTTTAAGAAAAATTATAATTTGCTTATTGGCGAAAGAACAAGTGAAGTTATAAAATGTGAAGTTGGAAGTGCCGTCCCTTTACGTGAAGAAATGACAATTCAAGTAAAAGGGAGAGATTTGGTAGGCGGTATTCCTAAAACAGCTGAAGTTAGCAGTGTTGAAATTAGAGAATCGCTAAACGAAAATGTAAATCAGATTGTTGAAGCGGTAAAACAAACTTTAGAAAGAACTCCAGCAGAATTATCTTCTGACTTAGTAGAACGAGGTATAATGTTAAGCGGAGGAGGTGCTTTGCTTAAAGGTTTGGATGAGAGAATTAGAATGGAAACCAAACTTCCTGTTCACGTTGCAGATGATCCTTTAACGGCTGTTGTTAGAGGTACAGG